>NZ_JBFAMX010000005.1:0-100826 GCF_040659615.1 Nonomuraea sp. NPDC049784 | reverse complement strand
TCATGGGCGCCCGTCCGCTGCGCCGTACGATCCAGCGCGAGCTCGAGGACTCGCTGTCGGAGAAGATCCTGTACGGCGAACTCCGGCCGGGCCAGGTCGTCAAGGTGACGATCGAGGGCGAGGGCGACAACGCCAAGTTCCTCTTCAAGGGCGAGTCCGCCTCCAAGGTCCCGGACTCGGCCGCCGCCATCGCAGCGCCGATCCAGCACTGACGGATCTCCGAAAGCCCCCGTGTGAGATGCCTCACACGGGGGCTTTCGCACGTTCTACGTGACGCCCAGGCTCCGCCCGCCCGCCACCACCGTCTCCTTCGAGACCCCGCTGACAGGCGGGCATGGCGGCCGTCTCGGGCCTTGTGGCGATCCCCAAGGGATTCCGGCGGTCCGCGCACTCGGGTCGTTGCGTAATTGTTGAGGTACCGGGTGTACCGCCACCACCGCGAGTAGTACTACACTGCGTAGAGCTTCGCCAAGTCTCATCCAAGCGACTCACAAGAGCGTGTTCCTAGGCTGACGCCTGCTCCCTGGGGAGTAGTGCGGAATCAACTCAGGGCGGACGCGCGGCCCATCACCGAGCAGGCATGCTCGCAAGGGCCGGAACGTCCGAGGGCGAGCGACCGGAACACAAAGAGCAAGCCGTGGAGGAAACCGATGCGCCTACGTCACGCCGACGGAACGCTCGTTCACCTCGCCTACAACGCAGGCGTCCACCCCGCTGAGGACCTGGAGAACCTGATCGCCCACCTGACCCGTTACGCCGTACCGGTGCGCAAGCGGCTGGGCGTCGAGCGCATGGGCATCGGGCTGTGGCTCTCGCCGAGCGTCGCCGACCACCTCACGGCCGACCGCATCGAGCTCGTACGGCTGCGCCGCTCCCTGGAGGAGCGCGGCCTGGAGGTCGTGAGCCTCAACGGCACCGGCGGCCGCAACCAGGAGGTCCCCGGCCCCGACTGGGCCAAGCCCGAGCGCTACCGCTACACCATGGCCCTGGCCAAGATCCTGGCGTTCCTGCTGCCGGAGGATGTGCGGTTCGGGAGCATCTCGACGATCCCGATCGGCTGGCGCCGCGACTGGCCCGCCGATCTGCACACGATCGCCACGCGCCGCCTCGAGCGCCTGGCGCGCGAGCTGCGCGGCATCTACAGCGTGACAGGCAAGACGATCAGGGTCGGGTTCGAGCCGTGGCCCGGGTGCGTGCTTGAGACGACCGAGCAGGCGCTGGAGCGGGTGTGCGGCATCGACTCCGAGCACCTGGGCGTGTGCCTGGACGCCTGCCACCTCGCCTGCGGGGCCGAGGAGCCCGGTGCGGCGCTGAAGGGCCTGGCCGAGGCCGGTGCGCCGGTGGTCAAGCTGGGGCACGTGCACAACCACACGGGGGAGACGCCGAGCACGGGTGCCGTGCTGCACGACACGCTCACGGCGATGCTGTCGGGGGCGGTCAGCGGGAGCGCGCACATCGAGGTCGAGACGCACAACCTGACCGTGCCGGGGCGCGCCAAGGGGCCTGGGGCGCTGGTGTCGCTGCTGGCCGACGAGCTGGACTGGGCCCGTACGAACCTCACCAGCCTGGGCCTCCAGCTGGCCGCCTGACCCTCCGGATTCAGAGGGTGCCGAACCAGCCGGGGGTGTCGAGGCGCCAGAGGTTGGCCGGGGTCATCCTGCGCAGGTCGGACTCCAGGGCGAGCAGGCGGTCCTCTCCGAGCTCTGAGGCCCAGCGGGCGCGCAGGGTGTCGAAGATGCGGGCCGAGCGGTTCAGGGCATCCATCCCGTACGGGGTCAGCCGGACGATCTTGCGTCTGGTGTCGTGGGGGTCGGCGGTTCTTTCCACGTAGCCCACGCGTTCCAGGGTGTCGATGGTCTTGCCCGCGGCCTGTTTGGAGACCCCGAGCGTACGCCCCAGCTCGACGGCCGTCGTGCCGTGCGGGCCGATCGCCTGCATGACGAACCCGTGCATGGGGCGCATGTCCGGATGACCCTGCCGGGCGAGCTCGGCGTGGAGTTCATCGATCAGCACCCTGAACGCGAGCAGCAGACGGAGCGGTAGTTCGAAGCCTTCGCTTGACATGATGGACAACCTGATTGACTATATAGACAACGTAGTTTCCTATCTTAGGGGGTTCACGGAGTGACTGTCGTACGTTCGGCGGAGGCGCGGCGATCGGAGACTCCCACCGGGGTCATGACGACGTTCGCCTCGCCGACGCAGGGAGGGGCCTCGCGGGCGCTGTGGCGGGTCGATGCCCGGCCCGGCGCCGAGGGGCCGGTGCACGACTTCGACAGCGAGCAGGTGTGGAGCTGGGTGGCCGGGGCGGCGACCGTGGAGCTGGGCGGTGACACGTTCAGCGTCGCCGCCGGGGACACCGTCGTCATGCCCGCCCATACGGTGCGGCGGGTCCTCGCCGACCCCGCCGCCGGTTACACCGCCATCGTCACGGCACCGGCCGGCGCGCGGGCCATGGCCGCGGACGGGGCCGACTACGGCGTCCCGCCGTGGATCGCGTGAAAGGAGATCCTGATGTCTGTTGTTCTGTCCGGTGATTCCCGTAGGACCGAGACGCCCAACGGTGTCATGACCACACTCGCCTCCCCGACGCAGGGCGGGGCGGGACAGGCAGTGTGGCGGGTGGACGCCAGGCCAGGCATGGTGGGGCCGGTGCACGCGTTCGACGCCGAGCTGGTGTGGACCTGGCTCGACGGGACCGCCGTCGTCGAGCTGGGCGGCGAGCGGGTCGAGGTCGGCGCGGGGGACACCATGGTGCTGCCCGCGAACGTGAGCAGGCAGATGTTCGCCGATCCGGTACGCGGCTTCGTGTCGATCGTGGTCGCGCCTCCCGGGGCCGAGGCCTACAACCCGGACGGGGTCTCCGACCCGGACGCGTGCGACCTCGCACCCAAGGGCACGGAGCGCACCGTGCCTCCGTGGGTCAGGTAGCCGGCAGACGGTACGTGCCGTCGTCCAGGTGCTCGGCCAGGCCGTCGGAGATGAGGCCGTCCAGGGCGCGCTCGCGTTGCACCGCGTCGTCCCACACCGCGTCGAGGGCGGCCTTGGGCACCGGACCATGGGCCGACCGCAGCACCTCAAGGAGGCGGCCGCGGCACTGGCGGTCGGTGCCCGCGTACGTCTGGCCCTTGCGCGCGGGGCCGGCGTGCGGCGGCTTGCCTGCCAGCCGCCAGGCGCACAGGTGAGTGATCGGGCAGTCGGCACAGCGCGGGGCGCGGGCCGTACAGACGAGCGCTCCCAGCTCCATCACGGCCACGCCCCAGCGGGCGGCGCCCAGTTCGGGCAGGAGAGCCTCGGCGAGCCGCCGCTCGGCCGCTGAGGTGGCCGTGGGAGGGTACTCCTCGGCGCGTACGGCTCTGGCGAAGACCCGGCGGACGTTGGTGTCCAGGACGGCGTGGCGCCCGCCGTACGCGAAGCTGGCGACCGCGGCGGCGGTGTACTCGCCGATGCCGGGCAGCGACAGCAGGGTCGCGTGGTCGGAGGGCACCTCGCCGCCGTACTCGTCGGTGATGGCCCTCGCACAGGCGTGCAGCCGGAGCGCCCTGCGCGGGTAGCCGAGCCGGCCCCAGTGGCGTACGGCCTCGCCCGGCTGCTCGGCGGCCAGCGCCTTGGGGGTGGGCCAGCGGGCCATCCAGTCGTGCCAGATGGGCAGGACGCGTACGACCGGGGTCTGCTGGAGCATGATTTCGCTCACCAGTACGCCCCACGGGGTCGCGTCGGCGGCACGCCACGGGAGGTCTCGGGCGTTGTCCTCGTACCAGTCCAGAACGGGGGCGTGTAGGAGGTTCGGCTCAACCACGCGGTCAAGCGTATTCGGAGAATGAAGCCTTCGGCGTGTCGTCACTCAACGTAGCCACTGCGGGAACCATCCTGTGCGTATGGATCCGGATACTATACGTGGCGACGGCGGTGATGTTTACTGGCGCCGCCGGATGAGCGTCCTGGTGGCGGTGCTCGTCGTAGTGGCCGTCGTGGCATGGGCGTGCTCCAGCGGGGGCAGCGGGCCAGAACGCGCGTCCAGCGCGCAGACATCACCGAGCGCTACGCCCGTCGTCGATCCGCTGCTGGCGGGGCTCCGTACGCTCGCCATGGGCACGGCCAGCCCGTCGCCGACCCCGACCACCACCCCCACGGCCACCGTGGCGGCGGCTCCCAAGCGCCCGGGCGACCCCTGCGCCAAGGAGGACCTGGTCCTCAGTCTCCAGGGGGGCAAGGAGGAGATTTACTCGGCCGGCGCCCGGCCGACGTTCATGGTGACGCTGGTGAACATCGGCCCCGTGATGTGTACGGCCGACGTCGGGCCGCGCGCCATGGAGGTCCGCATCACCTCGGGCGAGGACCGCATCTGGTCCACCGCGGACTGCGTCAGCGGGGTGGGCTCGGAGCTCAAGAAACTGCAGCGCGGGGTGCCCTACGTCCGGTCGCTGGAATGGGACCGGCACCGCTCCAGCACCGACTGCCGCGCCACCCCGGCCACCGCGCTGCCGGGGACGTACGTGGCCACGGTGCACATGGGCGAACTCCGCACCCCCAAGGGCGTCTTCCACCTCCGCTGAGCGCCGGCCGGTTCCCCTCCACGGCCGTCTAGGCCCGGTCGTAGCGCATGACCACGACGTTCGAGTCGCAGGTGCGTGACTCGACGAGCCGCAGGTTGAGCCGGTCCTCCCGGGGCAGGAACAGCGGCTTGCCGCCGCCCAGCACGACCGGGTGCACGGCGACGTGGTACTCGTCGATCAGGCCGTGATCGGTGAGCGTGGCGGCCAGCCGGGAGCCGCCGGTCAGCAGCAGGTCCTTGCCGGGCTGCCGCTTGAGCTCGGCGACCTCCTCGGCGACGTTCTCCCTGATGATGGCGGCGGCCCACTCCGTCTCGCCCAGGGTGGTCGAGAAGACGATCTTCGGGGTGCCACGCCAGATCGGCGCGTACGTCAGGACGTGCGGGTGGTCGGACATCGACTCGGCGGTCGGCCAGAAGCTCACCATGCCCTCCCACACGCCGCGCCCGTACATGAGGGTGTCGACCCGCTCGGTGAGCGCGTCGGAGTACGCCGAGAGCTCCTCGCCCATCACCGGCCAGTCGAACTCGCCCTGAGGCCCGTCGATGTGCCCGTCGACCGAGGTGTGCACCCAGTAGATGATCTTGCGCATGTCCGGCTCCTTCATGTCGGCTGTTTTCGCTTTCGTGGAGGGGTCGGAGTCGCGCGTCCGTTCTCTACGTCCAGCCGGAAGTTTTTTCGGCCGCCGGTACGTCAGGGGTGGAGCGCCTTGACGGCCGCTGCTATTGGCCGAGCAACTTACTTGTCGGCCGGTTAGTATGCAATCTACCTGACGGCCGGTAAGTACGGAAAGGATCATTGCCATGCCCATGAAGCAGGCCCACACCTTGGACGTGCCCGGCGCCCGCCTCCACTACCAGGTGCGCGGGCAAGGGCCCGCACTCCTGCTGATCCCCGGAAGCAACGGCGACGCCGACCTGTTCGACACCGTCGCGGAATTACTCGCCCCTCGTTACACCGTCATCAGCTACGACCGGCGCGGGTTCTCCAGAAGCACCCTCAACGGATCGTTCGAAGACGACGCCTGGGGCGAGACCCACGTCAACGACGCGCGTTGCCTGCTGCAGACAGTCGCGAAGGGCCCGGCGCATGTCTTCGGCAGCAGCGCGGGCGCAGTCATCGGACTCGCTCTGATCAGCCAGAGCCCCGGCCTGGTCACCGGGCTGATCGCCCACGAGCCGCCCCTGGCGGAGGTACTGACCGATGCCGCCAGGTGGCGGACGTTCTTCCAGCAGGTGTACGACACCTACCGGCGGGACGGCGCGGGCCCGGCGATGCAGATGTTCATGACCGGCATCGGCCTGGACTCACTCCAGCGACCAGCCGACATCGACCCTGACCTGATCCGCCGCCTGTCCGGCAACCTCGGCTTCTTCCTTGATCACGAAGTGCGGCAGGCGCCCGGCCATCGTCCCGATCTGGCGACCCTGGACGCTCAGCAGGAGCGGATCGTGATGGCCGGCGGCCGGGACTCCCGGCAGCACTTTCCCTACCGGGCCGGCCTTGCCCTGGCCGACCGCTGGGGGAAAAGCATGATCGATTTCCCAGGCGACCACACCGGCTACTGGTCCGACCCGGCCGGGTTCGCCACTACCCTCATCAACGTCCTGGACGGCCCGAGGACCTAGCCGCCTGTCACGCAGCCGATCCTGGGCGGTCTAGACGTAGCGCTCGAGGATGGAGGACTCGGCCAGGCGGGAGAGGCCCTCTCGGACGCTGCGGGCGCGCGACTCCCCGACTCCTCCCACCGCCTGCAGGTCGTCGATGCTGGCCGCCAGCAGCTTCTGCAGCCCGCCGAAATGGTTCACCAGGCGCTCCACCACCGTGGCCGGCAGGCGGGGGACCTTGGCCAGGAGGCGGAAGCCCCGGGGGCTGACCGGGCTGTCCAGCTTGTCCGTGCCGATGTGGCCCAGGACGTGGGCGACGGCCCCGAGGTCCAGCAGTTCGTTGCCCGACAGCTTGTCCAGGTCGTGCATCGCGTCGATCAGGCGCCTCTGGCGGCGGCCGGAGGGGGCCGGGAGGTAGTCGCGGACGACCAGCTCGCGCTCCGAGTCGACGCCCGCCACCAGCTCGTCCAACTGCAAGGACAGCAGGCGGCCGTCCGTGCCCAGCTCGACCACGTAGCCCTTGATCTCGTCGGCGATCCTGCGGACCATCTCGAGGCGCTGGGCGACCGCGGACACGTCTCTGACCGTGACCAGGTCCTCGATCTCCAGGGCCGAAAGGGTGCCCGAGACCTCGTCCAGGCGGTGTTTGTAGCGCTCGAGGGTGGCCAGGGCCTGGTTGGCCTTGGAGAGGATGACCGCCGACTCCTCCAGGACGTAGCGGATGCCGTCGAGGTAGAGGGCGATGATGCGCATCGACTTGCTGATGGCGATGATCGGCAGGCCCGTCTGCCTGGCCACGCGCTGGGCGGTGCGGTGGCGGGTGCCGGACTCGTCGGTGGGGATGGCGGGGTCGGGCACCAGGTGCACGGCGGCGCGTACGATCTTGTGGTCGTCGCTCAGCACGATGGCGCCGTCCATCTTGGCCAGCTCGCGCAGCCTGGTGGCAGAGAAGTCGACGTCGAGCTCGAAACCGCCGCTGCAGACCTCTTCGACGACCTGGTTGTAGCCGAGCACGATCAATCCGCCGGTCTGCCCGCGCAGGATCCGTTCCAGGCCGTCGCGGAGAGGTGTGCCCGGGGCCACCGCGGCCAGGGCCTCGCGACGACGGTCGTCCAGACTCCTATCCACATGACCCCCGTGTCGATCGGTCACGCCCAGCTTAGCCGCGCTATGTCACGTGTGTGAGGGCGTCCCAAACGTTCTCCGCCTGCACCACCTCGAACCCGGGTGCGAACGCCACCGGCCCCACCGGCACCAACGCGCGCTGTCCGTTGCGCCTTCGGCTGCCTTCTTCCAGGGATCCGGCGGGTACGAGTGCCCGCTTGAAGCCGAGTCTGGCCGCCTCCGTCAGCCTCCTGCGTACGTCCTTGACCGGGCGCAGCTCGCCCGCCAGGCCCACCTCGCCGAGCGCCACCAGCCCAGGAGGCAGGGGCTTGTCCCCGGCGGCGCTGGCGACGGCCAGCATGACCGACAGGTCCACGGCCGGGTCGGCCAGCTTGATGCCGCCCACGGTGGCGGTGAACACGTCGCAGCCGCCCAGCCGGGCATTGAGCCGGCGCTCCAGGACGGCGAGGATCATCTGCACGCGGTATGTGTCGAGGCCCGATGACGTGCGCCTGGGCTGCTGTGCCTCCGTGCGGGCGACCAGGGCCTGGACCTCGGCGGGGAGCGGGCGCGTGCCCTCGACGGTGACGGTGACGCAGGTGCCGGGCACCGGCTCGCTGCGCCGGGAGACGAACAGGCCACTCGGGTCGGTGATGCCCTCGATGCCCCGCTCGTGCAGGTCGAAGCAGCCGACCTCGTCGGTGGGCCCGAACCGGTTTTTGATCGCGCGGACCATGCGCAGCCTGGAGTGGCGGTCGCCCTCGAAGTTGAGCACCACGTCGACCAGGTGCTCCAGCGTGCGCGGGCCCGCGATGGAGCCCTCCTTGGTGACGTGGCCGACGAGCACGGTGGCCATGTTGCGCTCCTTGGCCAGGCGGACCAGGTTTGCGGCCACCTCTCGGACCTGCGTCACCCCGCCGGGCACGCCGGTGGCCTGCGCGGAGCCGACCGTCTGCACCGAGTCGACCACCAGCAGCCTGGGCTGGATCTTCTCCACATGGGCGACCAGGGCCGACAGCTCGGTTTCCGCGGCGAGGTAGAGGTGGTCGCGGATCGCGCCGATGCGGTCGGCGCGCAGCCGCACCTGGGCCGCCGACTCCTCGCCCGTGACATAGAGGACCGTCTCGCGCTCGGCGATGCTGGCCGCGGACTGCAACAGGAGCGTGGACTTGCCGATGCCCGGCTCGCCGGCCAGCAGCACGACCGCCCCCGGCACCAGGCCGCCGCCGAGCACCCGGTCGAGCTCGCCGACGCCGGTCGTGCGCGCGGCCGCCACCTCGGCCTTGACCTGCCCGATCGGCACGGCGGGCGCGGTGGTGGCGCCCGCCTGGACGACGTTGACGCCGGCGCGCGCGCCCTCCTCGTCGACCGTGCCCCACGCCTGGCACTCGCCGCACCTGCCCACCCATTTCGTGGTGCGCCACCCGCACTCGGCACAGCGGTATCCGGGCTTCTGGGCTGTCTTGGCCATGCGGAGCAGGCTAGCGGCACGTACTGACAATCTTCGACAGGCACGGCCCCTGTGGATTACTCGAGGCCCAGCTCCGAGACGAGCATGCGCTTGGGCTTGGCCCCGACGACCTGCTTGACCGGCTCGCCGTTCTCGAACAGCAGCAGCGTCGGAATGCCCATCACGCCGTAACGGGCCATGATCTCCGGGTTTTCGTCGGTGTTGAGCTTGCCGATGGTCAGCCCGTGCTCTGCCTCGATCTGGTCCAGCACCGGCGCCACCATGCGGCACGGCCCGCACCACTCCGCCCAGAAGTCGACCAGCACCGGCTTGTCGCTCTTGAGCACCTGCTCCTCGAAGTTCTCCGTGGTCAGCTTGATCATGTCTATCCCCTTACGAAGCAACCTGGGCATGACTGCGCGAGCTGGGTGGCCACCTCGGCGCGGCGGGCGAGCAGGACACGGATCTCCTCGTCGATCTCGTTGAGCTTGCGCTCGTAGACCTCGACCGACTCCGCGCACGAGCCGCCCGTACTGTGCCCCCGGCGCAGGCAGTCGACGAACGGCCGCGTGTCCTCCAGTGTGAAACCCACCTTGAGCAGCGCCCGGATCTCGGACACCAGCCGGACGTCGTCCTCGCTGTAGTCACGGTAGCCGTTGGCCGTGCGACGGGCTCTGAGCAGGCCGTGCTGCTCGTAGTAGCGGAGCGAGCGGGTGCTCACTCCGGTCCGTTCCGCCAGCTCTCCGATGCGCATGCCACCACGGTAAACGTTGACACTGACGTCAAAGTCAAGGCCGCCGGACGGAGTGAGGCCATGAACTCAGTAGTAACGCCACCGCAGCACGTTCGGATAGGCGAGCTCCAGGCCCGGCGTCTCGGCGATGGCCTGCTCGGCCACCTCGGGCGCGAACTCGATACGCAGCACCGCCTCGAGGTCCGCCCGCCGCTCGAAGGCCATCCTGAGGTCGAGCGGCCGCCGCTGCCACCCCTGGCGGACCCAGAACGACTCGACCTCTCGGGCGGAGTACGCCGGCACCGTGCGCGAGAACCAGCGGCCGAACGACCCGCGCGTGGCGTCGAGGTCGAGGACGAAGGCAGCGCCGCCGCGGCGTACCACGCGGGACAGTTCGCGCAGGCCGGGCTCGCAGCCGGGACCGAAGAAGTACGCCCAGCGCGCGACGGCCACGTCCACGCTCGCGTCGGGAAGGGGAAGGTTCTGGGCCGCGACGGCATGCACGGTCACGTTGGCCAGCCCGGCGCAGCGGCGGCGGGCGAGCATGGCGAGATCCTCGTGCGGCTCCACCCCGATCACGGTCGCCGCCGTGGCGGAGAGCGCGGGCAGGTGGTACCCGGTGCCGCAGCCGATGTCGAGCACCGTGCCGCCGTCCCAGGGGCGCAGCGCGCGCATCGCCTCGTCGGCCGCGCCTTCGGGATCGACGGCGCGGTTCTCCAGCTCGTAGATCTGGGGCGTGTTCCAGATGTTCGGGCTGGGGATCGCACCCTTCGCTATCCGTGGCATGCCCCAACGGTAAGCGCAGTGTGGCGAGCCGTTGGACGCGGCTCACCAAAGGGGCTTTCGCGCCAGATCGGCTTCACCGGCTTAGGCTGGCAGCGTGGCTGATGTCATCCGCGTGCCCAATGCGAAGATCGCATTGTCCACCGCCTCGGTATATCCGGAACGCACTCCTGACGCGTTCGAGCTGGCCGCGCGCCTTGGCTACGACGGCGTGGAGATCATGGTGGGCGCCGACCCGGTGAGCCAGGACATCGACGTGATCGAGCGGCTCTCCGAGCACTACCAGGTCCCTGTCCTGGCCATTCACGCGCCCTGCCTGCTGGTCACCCAGCGGGTCTGGGGCCGCGACCCCTGGGCCAAACTGGTCAAGGCGCACAAGGCGGCCGAACGCCTGGGCGCCTCGACGGTCGTGGTCCATCCGCCGTTCCGCTGGCAGCGTGACTACGCCCGGGAGTTCGAGACGGGTCTGGCCAGGATGCGTGATGAGACGGATGTCGCGTTCGCGGTCGAGAACATGTTCCCGCTCAGGGCCAGGGGCAACGACGTGGTGCCCTACTCACCCGACTGGAACCCGATCGACTACGACTTCCCCCAGGTCACGCTCGACCTGTCGCACACGGCGGTGTCGGGCTCCGACGCGATGGAGATGGCCGTCAAGCTCGGCGACAGGCTGGCCCACGTGCACCTGGCCGACGGCCTCGGCGTGACGAACAAGGACGAGCACCTCGTGCCCGGCAGGGGCAATCAGCCGTGCGCCCAGTTGCTGGAGCGCCTGGCCAACACCGCCTACTCGGGGCTGGTGGTGCTGGAGGTCAACACGCGCAAGGCGGCCAGCCGTACCGAACGGATCGACGATCTGGCGGAGGGGCTCGCGTTCGCGCGGCTGCACCTGGCGGCCTCCTCATGAACATGGGGCCGATCAAGGACCTGGCCAGGGTGTTCGACCGGGTGGCCGACGCGTACGACGCGGGCAGGCCCGGCTACCCCGACGAGCTGTACCGCGCGCTGGGCGAGGTGTCCGGCGTCGAGCTCGCCGGCGCCACCACGGTGGACGTCGGCGCGGGCACCGGCATCATGACGCGTGCGCTCAGGTCGCGCGGGTCCCACGTCATCGCGGTCGACCCGGGCGCGGAGATGCTCGCCCGCCTGGTCTCGCGTTCGGAGAGCGGTCCGCCCGCCGTCGCGGCCGTGCTGGCCGACGGCAACGCGCTTCCGCTGGCCGACGGGGTGGCCGACCTGGTGACGTACGCGCAGTCGTGGCACTGGCTCGACCCGGTGGCGTCGATCGCCGAGGCCAGGCGGGTGCTGCGGCCCGAGGGGGCCATCGTGGGCTGCTGGAACTTCAACCACGCGGCCCAGGCCGACTGGCTGGCCGCCTACGAGGCCCGCCTGGCGGAGGCCGTGCCCACTTACTACGGCCCCGCGGTCGAGCAGTGGTCGGTGCCGCCCATCGCCTCGTCCTTCGAGGTGATCGAGGAGCGCTGGATCCCCTGGACCAGGTTGGTCGGCATCGAGCACTTCCTGCTCGACCTGCGCTCACACTCCTACATGGCGGCGCTCTCGCCGGAGTCCGCCGACGAGCTGGTCGAGCGGCAGCGCGTGGAGCTGCGCGAGGAGTTCCCCGAGGGCATGCTGCCCGTGCCGATGCGGGTCTACCTGGCGGTGGGCAGGTGACCACCAAGCGCAAGCCCGGGCGCAGGCCGGGGGCGGCCGACACGCGTGGGGAGATCCTCACCGCGGCCAGGAAGGTGTTCGCGGAGAAGGGGTTCGACAAGGCCACCGTGCGTGCCATCGCCCGCGAGGCCGAGGTCGATCCCGCTCTCGTACACCACTACTTCGAGACCAAGGAGGGCATGTTCGCGGCGGCCATGCAGCTGCCGATCACTCCGGACGCCGTCATCGCGGTGCTGCTCGAAGGGCCGCGCGAGGAGATCGCCGAGCGGCTCGTAGACCTGATACTGAAGGTCACCGCCACGCCGGAGACGCGCGAGCCGATGGTGGCCCTGATCCGCTCGGCCATGACCAACGAGCAGGCGGTCACGATGTTCCGTGAGTTCATCACCAACGCGCTGCTCTACCAGGTGGCCGACCGGCTCGGCGTGCCGCACCTGCGGATCGAGGCGGCGTTCGCGCAGATGTTCGGCGTCATCATGGGGCGTTACGTGATCAAGCTGGAGCCCCTGGCCAGCGCCAGCCATGACGAGCTGGTGGAGCTGCTCGTGCCGACCATTCAGAGGTACTTGGCCGTCTAGAGCATTGTTCTGCATAACCCGGTGACCATAGGGTATGTCGCGTATTCCGGAAATATTACCCGCGGGTAGGATTCTCGGGAGATACCCGCGAAGCGGGTGACCGTACGCTGACAGCCAACGTCGTCTGTGGGAGGACCCGTGGTCTGGGTAGCCATCATCGGGCTTTTGATGACCGTCCTGGCGGTGGCCGTCGCGGGCCGCAGGGTGCTGTTCCTGTTCAAGCTCGCGACAGTGGGGCCTCCCGCGCCCGAGCGGATCGAGTACGCCAAGACCCATGCCACGGACGAGCTCAAGGCGCAGCTCGTCGAGGTGTTCGGGCAGAAGAAGCTGCTGAAGTGGACGCCGTCGGGCACCGCGCACTTCTTCGTCATGTGGGCGTTCTTCATCCTGCTCACCGTCTACATCGAGGCGTACGGCGCGATCATCCAGGGCGCGATCACCGGCACGCCCGACTTCCACATCCCGCTGATCGGCACGTGGGGTGTGCTCGGCTTCCTGCAGGACTTCATCGCGGTCGCGTGTGTGCTCGGCCTGATCGCGTTCGCCGTGATCCGGATCAAGAACTCGCCCAAGACGCTCGGCCGCACCTCCCGCTTCTCCGGCTCGCACCTGGGTGGCGCGTGGCTCGTCCTGTTCATGATCTTCAACATCATCTGGACGCTGTTCCTCGCCCGTGGCGCGGCGGCCGCCAACGGCAACTTCCCCTACTTCTCCGGGGCGTTCGTCTCGCTGGGGCTGGGGAACGTGCTGCCGCAGAGCGCGCTGCTGGAGGAGATCGCGCTGCTGCTGCACATCGGCTTCATGCTGGTGTTCCTGGTCATCGTGGTGAACTCCAAGCACCTGCACATCTTCACCGCGCCGCTCAACGTGCTCTTCTCGCGCCGCCCCGACGGCCTGGGCGGCGCGCCCGAGATGCGCGTGGACGGCAAGGTGGTCGACTTCGAGGACGAGGACCTCGACCCGGAGAGGCTCGGGCGCGGCAAGATCGCCGACACCACGTGGAAGGGCTTCCTGGACTTCTACTCCTGTACGGAGTGCGGCCGCTGCCAGTCGCAGTGCCCGGCGTGGAACACCGACAAGCCGCTGTCGCCGAAGATGCTCATCCTCGACCAGCGTGACCACGCCTTCCAGGTTGCCCCTTACCTGCTGGCGGCCTCGCAGGGCGTCGAGCACAAGGACACCGACGTGCTGGCGCTGCTGGAGAAGCCGCTGGTCGGCGAGGACGGCGTGATCCACCCTGACGTGCTCTGGTCGTGCACCAACTGCGGCGCCTGCGTCGAGCAGTGCCCGGTGGACATCGAGCACATCGACCACATCCTCGACATGCGCCGCTACCAGGTGATGGTGGAGTCGTCGTTCCCGTCCGAGGCGGGAGTGATGGTGAAGAACCTGGAGAACAAGGGCAACCCGTGGGGCATGTCCGAGATGAAGCGGGCGGACTGGGTCGCCGAGCTCGACTTCGAGGTCGAGGTCGTCGACGAGAAGATGCCCGAGGACACCGAGTACCTGTTCTGGGTGGGCTGCGCGGGCGCGCTCGAAGACCGGGCCAAGAAGACCACCAAGGCCGTGGCGGAGCTGCTGCACATCGCGGGCGTGAAGTTCGCGGTGCTCGGCCCGATGGAGGCGTGCACCGGCGACCCGGCCCGGCGCCTGGGCATGGAGTACCTGTTCAACATGCTGGCCCAGCAGAACATCGAGACGCTCAACGAGGCCGGGGTCAAGAAGATCGTCGCCACCTGCCCGCACTGCTTCAACACCCTGGCCAACGAGTACCCGCAGCTGGGCGGCATGTACGAGGTGGTGCACCACACCCAGCTGCTGTCGAAGCTCGTGGACGAGGGGCTGCTCACCCCGATCACGCCGATCGAGGAGAAGATCACCTACCACGACCCGTGCTTCCTCGGCCGCCACAACAAGGTCTACTCCCAGCCCCGCGACATCATGTCGAAGGTGCCGGGCGTCCAGACCCAGGAGATGCACCGCCACAAGGACCGCGGCTTCTGCTGCGGCGCCGGCGGCGCGCGCATGTGGATGGAGGAGCGCATCGGCAAGCGCATCAACACCGAGCGCGTGGACGAGGCCCTGACCACCAACCCCGACACCGTCTCCACCGCCTGCCCGTTCTGCATGGTGATGCTCGGCGACGCGATCAACGAGAAGAAGAACAACGGCGAGGCCAAGGAGTCCCTCGAAGTCGTGGACGTGGCCCAGCTGTTGATCAAGTCGGTCAAGGGCGCTTCCTGACCGTCAGCTGTCGGACTCCCTCACCGCTGCTGTGGGGGATCTCCCACGTCAGCGAGCCAAGTGTCCGTAATCCGGCATCCACATAACGGGAAAATCACGGTAACCTCAACGTCGCATGGCTCTATTCGACGGGGAGGGGGCTCGTGATGGGCGTCGTCGTCACGGACGCCGAAGTCACCTTGGCCGACGTCCTCGCCCTCCGGCTCGCCATCGACGCACCACTGGAAGACGGCACCGAACTCGTGCTCAGGCATCGCACCACGGGGGTGGAACGCGACGTGCGACTCGGCACGCCAGGCGCACGGGCCCGTGAGGCCACGCTCGCGGTCTCGCTGGCGCCGCTGGAGCTCACCACTGGCCGCTGGGACGCCTACCTGCGCCGGGACGGCAAGCGCAGCAGGCTGCGCAGCGTCGATCCCGGCTTCTCGCTCGACCACCTCGACGCGTACGCCTTGTGCAGGCGGACCCTCGCCTATCGCTCGTACCGAACGCGCAACGGTTATCTGGCGCTGAAGATCTCAGACGCCGAGCCGGTGGCCGAGGTGCGCGCGATCTGGTTCAGGGAGGGGCGTTTCGAGGTGACGGGCCTGCTGGCGTACACGGGGCTCGAGGACGACGACTCCCGCCACGAGGCCATGCTGACCCTGGAGCGCAGGCAGACGAACGCGCGGATCCGCGCCACGGCCACCGTGCAGGGCGTGCGCTTCCACGCCGCCGTTTCGCTCGTGGACGTGGTGGGGGCCGACCCCGATGCCGAGGTGGGCTCCGGCACCTGGGAGCCCGCGCTGGAGGTCGAGGGGTTGTCCACGCCGCTCAAGATGGGCTCGCGGCTCGACGACGTCGACGGCAAGAGACGCCGGCTGCACTATCCCTCGGCCACCGTGGACGGCGTGCCCATCAGGCCCTGCTACACCGCGGACGACGAGCTGCGCATCGAGGTGGGCGGATGAAGGTCAGCCTGGTCCTCGCCTCCGCGTACGCCATGCGGGGCGACGTACGCGCAACACTGAACCTCGCCACCGCCCTGTCCGAGCGGCACGACGTCGAGGTGATCAGCGTCCGGCGGCAGAAGGAGAAGCCGTTCTTCCCCGTCGGGCCCAAGGTGACCATGCGCAGCGTGATCGACGCCAGGCCGGGCGTCAGGCACCTGTTCCCGCGCGGGCAGGTACGCACCGAGGTGGCGTTGTGGCGACTCCTGCGTAACCTCAAGTCCGACGTGCTGATCACGACCAGGCCGGGGCTCGGCGTCCAGGCCGCCAGGCATGCGCCGCGCGAGATCCTGAAGATCGCCAGGGAGTGGGGCAGGCCCGTCGTGCCAGGGCCGGTGAAGCGTCTCTATCCGCGCCTGGACGCCGTCGTGACGGCCACGGAGTCGGCCGGCGAGGAGTGGAGCAAGCTGCTCACCGACGGACCCGCCGTGCACTCCGTGCTGGACGCGCTGCCCAGCGGCCCGTGGCCGCGCTCGCGCATGGACAACAGGATCGTGGCGGCCGGCGGGCGGTGGGTGCCGGTCAAGGCGTACGACCGCCTGATCCAGGCGTTCGCGATCGTGGCGGACAAGCGGCCCGACTGGCGGCTGCGGCTGTACGGCGGCGGCCCGGAGGAGCGGCGGCTGCGCGCGCTGGTCCGCGACCTCGACCTGCACAACCACGTCTACTTCATGGGCATGACCTCCGACCTGGCGGGCGAGTTCGCCAAGGCGTCGATCGTGGCCACCACCTCGCGCACCGAGGACCTCGGCATGGCCGTTCTCGAGGCCATGGGCTGCGGGGTGCCCGTGGTGGCCTTCGAAGGGGCCAGGGGGCCGCAGGAGTTCGTGGCCACGGGCTACAACGGCGTGCTGGTGCCCGAGAGCGAGGGCGAGCTGGAGCTGTTCGCGGCGGCCCTGCTGGCGCTGATCGACGACGAGCGCAGGCGGCGCTCGCTCGCGGCGGGCGCGCTGGACACCGCGGTGCGCCACGCGGCCGGCGAGGTGGCCGAGCAGTGGGAGAAGCTCATCACCGACATCCGCTGAGCGCTTACCTGTGGACCCCTAACGGGTTACGGGTACCGTAGAGGCCATGCATGGGTATAGCGGAGACAAGCAGGCATATCTGACGCGTCTCAGGCGGATTGAGGGTCAGATCAGGGGCCTGCAGCGCATGGTCGATGACGATGCCTACTGCATCGACGTGCTCACTCAGGTCTCCGCGGCCACGCGGGCGCTCCAGGCGGTTGCGCTGGGGCTGCTGGAGGAGCACATCTCCCACTGTGTGGCGGACGCGATCAACACTGGCGGGCCGGAGGCCGAGGCGAAGGTCAAGGAGGCCTCGGCGGCCATCGCGCGCCTCGTCCGCTCTTAGTCCTCCTTCAGAAGGACCCGTACGGCGCGATTGACTAGTTATAGGAAACCCCGGAAACCAGTTAACTAGGTTCCCGGGGCTAGTAATCGTGATTGATCCTTCAGCGGCTCGCTGAAGTCCGCAATCCGAGCGCGTCGTCGAGTTCGTCCAAGGTCAGCCGCCGCTCGCTGACAGCCACGGCCGTGAGCACCTCGGCGTAGAGCGCAATCTCGTCCAACGCGACACGGTCGTGGACCCGAGAGTCCAGGTCATCGTGCCCCACCGCGTCGTCCTTCCTTCCGCAGCCCACACCCTCTACGAGGTTACGGCGATGTCCCTTCCGGCGACATGGCCCATCGGAGTCATTCCTTTCCGATCCTCGGGGGCCCCAGTGGGGTCATTCTCCGAATCGGAGATCACAATTCGGAGAATTACCTGTGACCTCAAGTGTTAGAACGATATAGGCGGAGTAAGGGTGAAATAACGCTATTTGTGGTTTAGGTGTGGTCTGTGTGGTTGTCGTCGCGTTCGTGGACGAGCCTGCGCACCAGTGCCGTCTGCCCGGCCAGCCCACCCTGCGGCACCTTGGCCCCCGTCAGCGTGCCCCACGCGAGGCCGGTGGCGTACGCGGCCCCGAGCACGGCCGCCGCGCTCGTCCGATCGGGCGGCGCCACCTCCAGCGCCGGCGCGGGCTTGGTCAGCACGCTGCCCTGCACGGGGAAGCCGTCGGGCTCGGTCGACTCGCTCGCGGAGGTGCCGGTGAGTCCGGCGCGGTCCAGTTCCCCGTACGCGCGCCTGAGCCGGTGGTCCAGCCGGGCCGGCAGCGCCCCCCTGGAGTCGGACAGGTCGGCCAGGAACGTGGCGGCGGCCATGGGCGGATCGGGCGTGAAGGACAGCGCCTCCATCAGGTCGTAGACGGCGTGTGAGAAGTGCGACTCCGGGTCGTTCTCGACGAGCAGGGCCCGGCACAGCCGCCGCGGGCAACGCTCCAGCCACGCCGCGCGCAGCGCCTCCGCGTCCGTGAGGTCGTGTCCATGGTCCGGCTGGCGCAGCATGGGCTCCACCATCGTGAGGAGTGCCAGCGCCCGCGGCCTGAAGCGGGTGTCGGACAGCAGGATCTGGGCCGTGTCCGCCATGATGGCGGCGAGCCTCAGCGCGGCGCGCGGGCGGCCCGCCCCCTGCCGCTCGGACACGAGCGTGACGAGGTCCAGCAGCGGCGGCGCGGGCAACCAGCGCACCCACTCGTCGCCGGGCAGCGAGCGGCGCAGATATTCGCCGAACACGGTGATCAGCCGCTCGTTGCCGTCGAACGCGGGCGCGTACGCGCACCACATGATCGTGCCCCAGATGGCCGCCACCGTGCTCGGCACGTCGGAGGCGAAGATCTCGTCGAAGGCCGTCAGCGGGTAGTCCAGCTCCGACTTGCGCCCACTGGCCCGCAGCAGCACCCTGAGCCGCTCGGTGAGGTCCTCCGACACGTCAGGGCCGATGAACGCCTGGGTGGAGCCCGGCTCGGCGTGGAAGTCGGGCCCGTGCGGGATCGCGACGTCGGGCAGCACCGCCGCCGGGTGCTGTACCTGGCGCGCCCGTACGCCCCTCGGAGGCGGCGCGAGGTGCCAGCGGCCGTCGGCCGGGTCGTGCAGGTGCCAGCGTGCGTGAGCACCGAAGAGCCACCTGTCGCCATCTGGGGTCACAAGAATTCTGGCCGCCAGTACGTGGGCGCGATCGGGCACGGAAAGCCCTTGCCAGCGCGGGTCCGCGACCATCGCTCGGACCTCCGCCTCGGCGGAGGTGAACGCATCCCAAGGTCGCACGGGCGTCATCGTACTGGGCAGCTTCCGATCATCCATCGGTATTTCACGGCAGAATGTCGGCTATGAGGGCGAAGGTAGCAGGGGTGCTGGCGGTCGTCGGCGCGCTCTCCGCTTGCGGCACGACCACGTCCGCACAACCGTCCCCGACCGGGCCGGGCGTGCTCACGCTGGACAACGCCGAGCCGCCGACGCCCGGGGGTGAGGTGGGCGGGGCCTCGACGGAGTTCCAGAACGCCACGGACATGTCGATGTGGACCAAGCTGAGCGACACGGAGAAGGACGTCGACAGAATCGCCAAGCTCGACGTGAACAAGACCGTGAAGGGCTCGTTGTATCTCGAGCCCAAGACCTCGACCTGGTTCGACGGCTTCCGCGGCCCCTTCGTCTACCAGGAGCTGGCAGGGGACATCCTCATGTACGCCAGGGTCAAGGTCGAGGGCAAGAAGAGCGGGCAGCCCAAGCGGAAGTTCTCGCTCGGCGGCCTGATGGCCCGCCAGCCGGGCTCGTACGCCAAGCCCAACTGGGTGTCGGTCACCACCGGCACGGCCGACGAGAGCGGCCAGGTCGAGGTGAAGTACACCCAGGACGGCAGCTCCAAGCCGCAGGAGCTGGCCGTCAAGGCGGGCTGGGTGGACCTCGCGCTCGGCAGGGTGGGCCGCGCCTTCGTCGCCCTCTACAGGGAGGACGGCGGAAAGTGGAAGGTCGGCCGGCGCTGGCCGTCCAACCTCCCCGATGTGCTCCAATGGGGTGTTACCGCCTATAGCGACTGGGACAGCTACAACTTGCTCAAGAAGGACGAGACCAAGGCCAACGCCAAGCAGATCAAGGGCATGCCCGACCTGAAGCTGACTGTGGACTTCGTCCGCTTCTTCCGGCCGGAGCTGCCCGAGTACGCCGACCCGCTCAACACCGCATCGGTGTCGGACGAGGTCCTGATCAAAGCGATGACGCCTGCCGGTGCCTGAGCGCCTTGGCCATGTAGTTGTCCGGCGTGCGGGCGAAGGAGGCCCGGTCGTCGTCGGTGAGCTCGCGCACGATCTTCCCGGGCACACCGGCGACCAGCACGCCGGACGGGATCCTCTTGCCCGGGCCGACGAGCGCTCCGGCCGCCACCAGCGTGCCCGCGCCGATGCGGGCGCCGCCCAGCACGATCGCGCCGATGCCGATCAGCGCGCCCGACTCCACATGGGCGCCGTGGACCATGGCCTTGTGGCCCAGGCTGACCCGGGCCTCCAGGATCGCGGGCTCGCCCGGATCGGCGTGCAGGCAGGACAGATCCTGTACGTTGCACTCTTCCCCGATCTCTATCCGCTCGTCGTCCCCTCTGAGAACGGAGCCGTACCAGATGCTGGACGCCCGTCCCACGCGAACGCTGCCGACCACCACGGCGCCAGGGGCTATGTACGCCTCGGGGTGTATGTCTGGGACTGCCCCGTTATCCAATGCTGCAATGTACATCCGAGACATCGTAATTCCAGGTCCGGCTGTGGCGTTCCGGTTGCGGACGTGGGCAGATGGCAGGAAAGTCGTTTCCTGACGTCTCGTCGTCAGACCCTCACAACCCGCAGTTTTCCCCCCGCCTCACGCAAACCACTCATTAGGTAGCCCCCATGATGAACCAGCACGAGAGCATTCCTGATCTGATGCAAGAGGACACCTTCGAAGTCGTGATGCGCGGTTACAACCGCCGTCAGGTCCACGACTACATGATCCGTACCCGTAACCAGATAAGGGACCTGGAAGAGCGGCTGGCCCGGGCCATCGACCAGGCCGAGCAGGGCCGCATCGAGCTGGCGGAGGCCAGGCGGCGCATGGTCGAGACGCCGCAGAGCTACGAGGACCTCAGCCCCAGGCTCGCCCAGATTCTCCGGCTCGGCGAGGAGGAGGCCGCGGCCAAGCGGGAGGACGCGGAGGCCGAGGCGGCCAGCGTTCGCGACGCGGCCAAGTCGGAGGCCGACCGGCTCGTGACCACGTCCCGTGAGACCGCCGACAAGATCCTCACCTCCGCCCAGGCGGAGGCGGAGCGGCGGGTGAACGAGGCGACGCAGGCCGCGGAGCGGATGCTGGCCCAGGCGGGCACGGACGCGGAGGAGCAGCTCACGGCCGCCCGCACGGAGGCCGAGGACCTGCTGCGCGAGTCGCGCGGCGAGTCCGAGGGCCTGCTGCGCGACTCGCGCAGCGAGTCGGAGCGGCTGATCGCGGCCGCCCAGGCCGAGTCGGAGCAGCTCCTGCAGTCCGCCAACGCGCAGGCCGACCAGCTGGTGTCGGGAGCGCGTGGCGATTCCGAGGCCATGCTGGCCTCCGCGCGCCAGCGCACCGCCGCGCTGGACGAGCAGGCGGGGCGGCGGGTCGAATACCTGACCAACACGCACACGGAGGTCGTGCGGCGGCTGACCGAGGTCAGCTCGGTGCTCGGCGACCTCATGCGCAAGGAGTCGACGGCCGGGCCGCTGATCCCCGAGACGGCCACGTCTCCTGTGTCGCCCCAGGACGAGGTGCGGGTCATCGTGGACACGGACGACGAGGCGGACAAGCCCAAGGAGGAGGGCGGCGTCTCCGACGACACCGACGTCCACATCGTTCGGCTGTCCGAGGTTCACAAGTAACCCTGCCCGGCCACCCCACGTCGCGCACGACCCGGGGACATATGGGCTGCACGCCTCGCCATGAGCGCGGACCCCGAGCTCGAGCCGGCGCCCGTGTGGGTGCCGCTTAGAGGGGGCGCACAGGCGACGGCGCGTTGGTCGCACGCGTGAGAGGGCGGCGCGGCTCTTGCGGCGCGCGGTCCCGGAGAGCGGCGTTCGGCCCGGGAGGGCGGCGTGGGGGCGCGCAGAGCGGGTTGTGCGGTCGCGTGGTGAGGAATCGCCTGGAGGGCCACGGAGCGGAAGCCCCCGCCCCCGATAGGGTCGGAGGCTTCCGCGTTCGTGGCCCCTCCTGGCTTTGGAGGCCCGGTGCCGGAGCCGCCGAGACGCTGGACCCGGCACCGGGCTGCTTGTGGACGCAGGCCGCGGAACGCTCCACGGCCCGCGTCATGGAGGTGCGGGCCCGGCTTGCCGCGGGTGCCGCTCGTGGGCCCGCCTCTCCTGATCCCGGAGCTGGTCGCGCAGACCGTCCGGGTCGTCCGCGTCGATGGTCATCGCACATCCGGCAGCGCGCTGCGCCGCGCTGAGCGGATGGTGTCTCGTGGCCCACCAGCGGCCCGCGTCGCTCCGCCAGATGGTCCACTGGGGGTACTCCCGGGCGATCTCGGCAAGATGCCGATCAAACGACATCGCTGTCCGCCTTTCCCGGCCCCCAGGCGAGGTTCCATCTCCTTCGAAGATGGAGCACCTCTCTAGAGAATTCAATGATCGTGACGGTCAGGTCAACCTATCGCTTGACAGATGGTCTTGAACTAGGCGTCGAAGTCGTACTGGAGTACGTACGCCGCCGAGTCGAGCACCATCTCGTTGAGCTCGATCGGCAGCCCCCCGGACGTGTACGCGGTCCTCGCGATCACGATCACCGGGGTCCCGCCGGGCAGGTCGAGCAGCGCGATCTCGCGCGGCCCCGGCATGCGGGCGCGCACCTCCTCGGTGAAGTGGGCAGGGGGGACGCCCAGGTCGCTCAGCCTGGCGTAGACACCGCCCGGTCCGGTGTCCGCGAGGGTGATCGCGCTGCCTTCTACCAGGTGCGCGGGGAAGTAGGAGGTGGCCAGCTGCACGGGCCTGGCGTCGACCGAGTAGCGGCGCCGGCGTACCCATACCTCGCCGCTCTCCAGGACGCCCGCCACCTCCTCGCCGGCCCGCTCCAACTCCACCTCCACCCGGTCCACCGTGAAAGGCCGGCCCCGTGTGTCCGCGTCCCAGATGGCGCGGCCCTGACCCCACTGCTCTCGTGACAGGCGACGTGAGCCGTGCCTGCGTATCGGTTTGAACAGCCGCACGTAAACCCCCGAACCTCGTTTGGGAACCGCCAGCCCTTCGTTGATCAGTACGGCAAGCGCCTGCCTGGCGGTGGCTCGTGCGATTGCGTATTCGGCCATCAGTGCGTTCTCGCCCGGTAGTCGGTCCCCGTCGCGCAGTTCGCCGGACAGGATCCGGGCGCGGAGACCGTCGGCGATGCGGCGATAGATAGGGGGCTCGTGGGGTACCGGGGATTCAGACAACTTTGATCACCCTCTGTCACCAACCAGGTTGTGGCGTCTCCAGAGAACTTGCCCCGTCTTGTCCACGATCGCACAGATAGAAAGCTTGGTCCTGGGCTTCTTTTGAGCGGATCGTGCCCCAGTGGTGAATTCAGCCGAGTTTTAGCAGACCGTTACTGTGGAACGGTCTCGGCCGGTATTCGAACGGCCCACCAGCGGCGAGTAATCAAAGCGAAGATCACGGCGCCTGCCGTGTTCAGGATGACATCGTCCACGGAGGAGAAACGGCCGAGACGCAAGGCGTACTGGAGGACCTCGACGATGACCGAAAACGCGGCCGCGACCGCCGCAACGCGCGCCGTCGAGGACATTGCGCGGCTGCGTACCGGCAGCAGCGCGCCCAGTGCGGCGAACACCAGCAGGTTGCCCCCGACCTGCACGAACACCGCCTCCCACGGCGCTCTGACCAGGTCCGTCAGGTCTGTGAACGGGAGGAGACTGACTCCTGTCTGACCACTTGACGGCGTGAGGATCATCCAGATCCACGGAGCCGTGCCGACCACTATGCCGATGTCGGCGATCGACGTGCGCAGGGGTGCTGAATGGCCGGTGCGGGCGCGGTGGCGGGAGAGGAGCAAGATTGCTAGCAAGGCGACGGGGAGTGCAAACGTACCAGCAATAATGACGGTTCCCCACAATTCCCACGTGCGCGCCATCCGACCATGATGGCGATCATCCAGGGGTACCGGAAGATGTCTATCTGGACAGGGTCACGGGCAGGTGCCCGGACAGGAAGGCGAGCGCCACCTCCCACGCGCGCCCGGCCGCCTCCGGGTGGTGGAACATCGGAGCCTCGCTGTTGTGGAAGGCGTGGCCGGCCACCTCCTCGATGTGCACGACCACGTTCCGCCTGCCTTCCGCGGCTTTCTCGACGACGGCCACCCGCTCACGCTTGATGTACGGGTCGCTGCCGCCGAAGACCAGCAGGAGGGGCGCCGCGATGCGGTCCATGAGGCCGGTCGAGTCGGGCACGGCGGAGCCGTAGAAGGACAGGACGGCGTCCAGCTCCACCTGCGCGGCGAGCGTGTAGTCGATCGAGCCGCCCAGGCAGAACCCCAGCGCACCCACCCCACCGCTCACCTCGGGCAGCGAGCGCAGGTGGGCGACGGTCAGCGCGCAGTCGGCCACGCCCTGCGCGAAGTCGAACCCGCCGGCCAGCTCGATCGAGGCCGCGGTGCCCTCGGGGGTGTGCTCGCCCTGCCAGCGGGGGTGGAGGCGCCAGAAGAGGTCCGGCGCGGCCACCACGTAGCCGCGCGAGGCCAGGTCCAGAGCGACCTTCTCGATGTAGGGGCCGACGCCGTAGATCTCCTGGACCAGGAGGATGCCGGGGCCGGTCCCGGCGTCGGGGAACCACAGATGGACGTCGAAGGTGCCGTCCGGGGCAGCGACTTGATCGGTTCTGGTTCGCATGTGCAACAGCTTCGCTCATAGCGCGGGCCGCGTTACGGCGAGACGATTACGAGTGAAAGGTCCCGAAGCACCCGGTTGTCCGCCAATCGCTCAGCGATCTATACAGGGGGAGAAGAGGAGAGTGTCGTGCTGACCCATTTCATCGGTGGCGAGCCGGTGGGCGCGGGCAAGACGTTCGCGGTCCACGACCCCGTGACGGGCGCGGTGATCAGGCAGGTGCACGAGGCCGATCCCGAAGTCGTGGACCGGGCCGTGCGCGCGGCCAGGGAGGCGGCGCGTGACTGGGCGGCGATGCCCGTCGGCGAGCGCGCCGGGTGGATGCGGCGCCTGGCCGCGGGCATCGAGTCCCGCTTCGACGACCTGGTGACGGCGGAGATCGCCGACACGGGCAAGCCGCTCGACCAGACCCGGACGCTCGACATCCCGCGCGGCATCGCGAACTTCCGCGCCTTCGCCGAGATCGCCGCCCAGCGCCCGGACGACGCCTTCCACCTGTCCGGCATGCTCAGCTACACCGTGCGCAGGCCGCTCGGCGTGGTCGCGGTGATCGTCCCGTGGAACCTGCCGTTCCTGCTGATGACCTGGAAGCTCGCGCCCGCGCTCGTCGCGGGCAACACGGTGGTGGTCAAGCCGTCGGAGCACACGCCCGGCTCGGCGGCGGTGTTCGCCGGGATCTGCGCCGACGCCGGACTGCCCCCCGGCGTCGTCAACATCATCTTCGGGTACGGCTCCGCCGGCCAGCTCCTGGTCGAGCACCCGTGGGTGGACGCCGTGACGTTCACCGGGTCCACCGCGACGGGCAGCGCGATCATGCGGACGGCGGCCGACCGGGTCAAGCCGATCTCGTTCGAGCTGGGCGGGAAGAACGCCGGGCTGATCTTCGAGGACTGCGATCTCGACCGGGCCGTCGAGGGCACCGTGAAGTCGGTCTTCACCAATGGCGGACAGGTGTGCCTGTGCACCGAGCGGCTCTACGTGCAGCGGCCGATCTTCGAGGAGTTCTGCGCCCGGCTCGCGATCCGCGCCCAGGAAGTCGAGCCGCAGCCGATGATCTCGAAGGAGCACCGCGAGAAGGTGCTCTCCTACTACTCCTTGGCCCGCTCGGAGGGAGCCAAGGTGCTCACAGGGGGCGGCGTGCCCTCGTTCGGCGATCCACGCGATACCGGATTTTTCGTGGAACCGACGGTAGTGACAGGCTTGTCAGAATGGTCCAGGTTCAACCGGGAGGAGATCTTCGGTCCCGTGTGCCACGTCGCGCCCTTCGACAGCGAGGCCGAGGCGATCGACCTGGCCAACGGCAGCGATTATGGCCTGGCCGCCACGCTCTGGACGGCCAACCTCGACCGCGCCCATCGGGTGGCGCAGCGGCTGGAGGCCGGGCTCGTCTGGGTGAACACCTGGTATCTGCGCGACCTGCGCACTCCGTTCGGCGGCGTGAAGCTGTCGGGCATCGGCAGAGAAGGCGGCGTCCAGTCGCTCGACTTCTACTCCGAACCCACCACGATCACCATCAAACTGGAGCAGCCCGATGTATGACGAATGGTCCGAGGCCGTGGACACGCGGACCCAGGCCGCCGACCGACTGGCCGAGGCCACGCGTTCCGGCAAACAATGCGGGCCGATCAGGGACCTGGTCAGTACGGTGGCCGACGCGTACGCCGTGCAGGAGATCAACACGCGGCGGGCGCTCGAGGCGGGGCGGCGCCTGGCCGGCAGGAAGGTCGGCGTGACGAACCCGTTGCTGCAGAAGCAGTTCGGCATTGACCAGCCGGACTTCGGCATGCTCTTCGCGGACATGTCGTACTCCGACGGGCTTCCCGTGCCGGTGGACAGGTTCCTGCAGCCGCGGGCCGAGGCCGAGGTCGCGCTGGTGCTCGGCAGGGACCTGGCCGGCGGGCCGTTCACGGTGGCCGACGTGCTCAGGGCGGTGGAGTTCGCGCTGCCCGCGATCGAGATCGCCGACTCGCGGATCGCCGACTGGGACATCACGCTGGCCGACACGGTCGCGGACAACGCCTCGGCCGGCGCTTTCGTGCTGGGCAGCACGCCCGTCTCGCTGATGGGGCTCGACCTGCGGGCCGCGGCGATGACGATGACGCGGGGCGGTCAGGAGGTCTCGACCGGCTCGGGGGAGGCGTGCCTGGGCAACCCGCTCAACGCCGCCGTCTGGCTCGCCTCCCGGCTGGGCCGCACGGACTACGCGCTGCGGGCCGGAGACGTGGTGATGACCGGCGCACTCGGCCCGGTGGTGCCCGTCGGGCCCGGGGACGTGTTCGAGGCACGCGTCGAGGGGCTGGGCTCCGTGCGGGCGGTGTTCTCCGGGTAGCACAATGGCGTGAATCGGGTAATAGACACCATGCCACCACAAAAGGAGTGGACCTTGGACCGGGACCAGTGCCTCGCCCTCGACGCCGCCGACCCGCTGAGGGGCTTCAGGGGCGAGTTCGTGCTGCCGGAGGGGGTCGTCTACCTCGTCGGCAACTCGCTCGGCGCGCTGCCCCGCCGTACCGCCGAACGGGTGAGGCAGGCGGTCGAGGACGAGTGGGGCAAGGAGCTCGTCGGCGGCTGGAACCACTCCGGCTGGTTCGCGCAGCCGCTGACCACGGGCGACCGGCTGGCCCCGCTGATCGGCGCGGGCCCCGGCCAGGTCGTGGTGGGCAACACGACCTCGATCGCGATCTTCCAGGCGGTGGCGGCGGCGCTGCGGCTGCGTCCCGGGCGCCGGGTGATCGTCTCCGACGTGCGGAACTTCCCCACCGACCACTACATGGTCCAGGGCCTGGCCGGGCTGCTCGGCGGCTACGAGGTGCGCGACTTCGCGGAGGGGCGGTTCGACGACGCGGCCGTGGTGCTGCTGTCGGAGGTCGACTACCGCACCGGCGCCCGCCACGACGTGCCGTCGGTCACCGCCCAAGTCCATGAGGCCGGGGCGCTCATGGTCTGGGACCTGTGCCACAGCGTGGGGGCCCTGGAGGTGGACGTCTCGGGGGCGGACTTCGCGGTCGGATGCACGTACAAGTACCTCAACGCGGGTCCGGGCGCGCCCGCGTTTCTCTACGTCAACCCCCGGCACCACGCCACCGCCGAGAACGTGCTGTCCGGCTGGCACGGGCACGCCGAACCGTTCGGGTTCGAGCCCGGATACCGCCCGGCGGAGGGCGTCAGACGGTTCTCGGTGGGCACCCCGCACGTGCTGTCGTTCGCGGCGCTGGAGGCGGCGCTCGACGTGTGGGAGCGGGTGCCGATGGACCAACTGCGGGCCAAGAGCATGGCGTTGACCTCGCTCTTCATCGACCTGGTCGGCGACGCGCTGGAGCTGGTCTCGCCCGCTGACCCCGCCGCACGCGGCAGCCAGGTGAGCTTCCGCCACCCCGACGGATACCCGGTGATGCGGGCGCTGATCGACCGGGGCGTGCACGGGGACTTCCGGGCGCCGGACATCCTCAGGTTCGGCTTCGCGCCGCTCTACATCGGCTACGCCGACGTCTACGACGCGGCGGCCACGCTGCTCGAGGTGCTGGACAAGGAGCTCTGGCGCGACGAGCGGTACGCCACCCGCCTGGCGGTCACCTGAGCCTGGGCGGCCGCTCGTCCAGCGCCTTGACCGCCCTCTTGGGCGCGATGGCCCGGTAGCTCTCCTCCACCCAGTCGAGCAGCACGTCCGTCTCCGGCAGATCCGACAGGAACGGCACGGTCACCCACCCCGCCTTGCCCAGCCCGTGGCTGGTGGGCTCCGCGCCCTCGACGGTGAGCGCGTGGCCGCGTGTCTCCGACAGGAGCTTCACGCTGAACTTCGGGTCCCACTTCTCGGTCTGCTCCTCGATGCCGAGGAAGAGGAAGACCTTCTTGTTCGCCTTGATGACGGTCTCGCCCCATGGGTGGTCCTCATGGGTCTCGGGCAGCCCGAGCGCGTATGCGCGCAGCTCTTCCCGTACGTCGTGCCAGTCGCTCATCGGCGAAATTCCTCCAGCTTGCGCTCGATGCGTCCCCTGACCATGTCCCTGGCCTCCATCCTGGGCACGCCGGACATGAGCAGGTGGTCGTAGTCGGTGTCGAGGTGCCGGATCGAGGCTATGACGGCCAGCGTGATGACGGTCTCGGAGAGCGCCCTGGCCGCCGCCGTCCTGCCCACCCGGCCGCTGCCGCGCTGTCCGGCGTGCTCGGCGATCTCCTGGGCCCGCTGCTCGGGGCAGCCGGGGAACAGCCTGGCGATCTCGGCCGCCATCCTGGCCTGGAACTCGACGTCCTGCTCCGCCCTGCGGACCCGGTCGCGCTCGCGGCGGAGCAGGCGTACCTCCTCGTCGGCCAGGCACCGCTCCTCGGCGGCGGCCAGCGCGGCCTCCTCGACCAGCAGGCCGATGCGCTGGTAGACCTTGCGCCGCCGGTTGTACTGCACGACCACCGCGGACAGGCCGCTCTCCTGCTTGGCCCGGCGGCTGAGCGCCGCGTTCCCGGACGGCAGGAACACCAGATGGTCCATGTCCGCGCAGGTCAGGCAGTGGGGCTGGTCGTCCTCCATGATCAGGTAAGGGCCTGTGTCGCCGCACGTGGCGCACGTCCAGGCGTTGAGCGGGGCCACCACCACCAGGTCGGGCACCTTGGGCTCGGTGAGCTTGCGGACCCTGGCCTCGCTGAGGTCTGGGGAGAGCCAGTGCACGCGGAACGGCTCCTGCCCGTGCCCGGCGGTGAAGCGCAGCTCGCGGCGGTCGCGGGTGCCGGCCATGTACGGCGCGTCCACCGGCTTGAGCCCCTTGGCCAGCGCCCACTCCTTCAGCAGCGCGGCCGTGGTGAGCAGGCGGTCCTCGTCGACGGCCGCCAGCTCGGACAGCGTGGCGACCCGGCCCTGCCGCCAGGTGTCCACATGCCTGGAGTGCAGCCAGCGCAGGCCCGTCACGACGTCGATGAACGTCACGTACTTCCGCGTGGTCAGCGCGATCTCGGCCGCCTCAGCGACCCGGCGCGACAGGCTCGGCTTGCTCACAGGGCCTCCTGCGTCGGCCCTGTGAGCGAGCTGCTGTGTCTATTGGTTCGCTCGCTGCGCTCGCTCACGGCCCCAGTCTCCCGCGTCTTTGTCGTGAGATGGCGAGTCCCGCAGCTTTCCTTTTGGCCATTGCGGCAAGTAGACGTTCGGCCCTTGATGAACATGGATCTTGATGAACCGGGCCTGGAGGAAGTCGTGCGTCTGTTCTGGCCGGCCGTGCTCATGCTCGCCACCTCGTGTGGCCTGGCTGAGGACGGCACGCAGCCCGTTGTCACGGGTGCGTTCGGCACCAAGCCGGTCGTCGCCATACCCAAGGGCCAGCCGGGCCGCACGCCGCGGATCACGGTGCTGTCGATGGGCAGTGGCCGGCGTACGCTGCCAGGCGACGTGGTGCTCGCCGACGTGGACATCCGGCGGTGGTCGGGCAACCGGCCGTACATGAGCACCTACGACGGCAACCAGCCCACCGCGGTCGTCTTCGACGGCAGGCAGGTGTCGGAGACCTGGCGGCAGTCGCTCATCGGCCGCCCGGCGGGCAGCCGGGTCATGCTGGTCAGCCCGGCGTCCGAAGCGCTCGGCCCGAACGTGCCGCTGACCGGCCTCGCGCCCGCGGACACGCTGGTGCTGGTCTTCGACATCCTGGGCGGCTACCCGCCCGACGCCCGGCTCGTCGGCCGCACCCTGCCGGTGATCCCGGCCGACCTCGCGCCGGGCGCGCCGCCCCGTGTCCTCATCGACGGCTCGGGGGACGAGATCGTGGCCGGCGCGAAAGTGGTGATCCAGTACGTGAAAGCGTCCTGGCCGTCGCGGACGGTCGTGGACTCCTCCTACCGGAAGGGCGGGCCCAGCGCGTTCACGCTGAAGGAGGGGTCCGTGCCCGATGGCTGGCTGGAGGCACTCGTGGGCCAGCGGGTCGGCAGCAGGGTCGCGGTTTCCTGTTTCGGTGACGAGTCGTCGCTCTACGTGATAGACGTATTGGACACGTTCACGCACGTGTAAAGGGGCCGGGTGACAGTGGTGTGCCCACCCGGCCCCCTACCTCCTTATCCGCAGTGCTCGAACGCGCTGTCGTACGTCGAGGAGCCGGCCTTGCCGCCCCACTTGACGCAGCTGCCGGCCGCCGACGAGATGACCGGTCCCGCGTAATACCCGTAGTTGCCCGAGTCCGTCTTCCTCGTGCTGCCCTGCACTTCCAGGTAGGCCGTGGTGGCGGTGGCCGTGCCGACGTTCTTGTACTTCACCGTGGTGACGCAGTTGTTGCCGTTGGCGCTGTTGTAGAGCAGGTAGACGGCGCCGTCGCTGCCGAGCGTGGCCGAGTCGATCACGTCGTAGCCCGAGCCGCAGACCGCCGACGGGGTGTAGGGGTTGCCGCAGTTCTTCGAGGTTATGGTCTGCTGCGGGTAGCCGAACGTGACGCCGTTGAAGACGGCCTTCTGGATGTTGCCGGGGTAGCTGGTCCCCAGCCGTACCTCATAGTGCAGGTGAGGCGAGATGTTGTTGCCCGGCTTGCTGGTGTTGCCGACCGTGCCGATCTGCTGGCCTTGCGACACTGACTGGCCCTCGCTGACCGTACGGGTGTTCAGGTGGGCGTAGTACGAGGCCCAGCCGCCACCGTGGTCGATCTTGACGAGGTTGCCGTAGCCGTTCGTCGAGCCCTGATGCGCGGAGATCACCACGGTTCCCGCCGCGGCGGCCACCACCGTGTCGCCGAGGTCGGCGTCGGCGGTGCTGCCCCGGTTGAAGTCGATCTCCCATGATTGGTGCGCGCTGCTGGCGTTGGAGTTGCCTGTCCAGGTCTGGTTGCAGGGGAACGGCATCTGGAAATTCGTCGCGAGGATCTGTGCCTGATCCGACTCCGGCACGGGGTCGGCCACAGCGGCTGGGGCCGTACCGAGGCTGAGTGCCAACGCGAGGCCCGCGATCATTGCTCGGCTGAGCTTCATGGGGTGATCCTTTCGGTGGGATCTCTGAGAACAGGGTCTGGAGAAGCCGCACAAGAATCGTCCAGAACCGATACAGAAGCTCTCGGGATCTCCGTCGAGGAGCTTGATCGTGTCGGTCACCTTCCATGTGCTCGCGCCGCATGGTCGGCTCCGACCAGCTCGTCGAGGTGCTGTGGCCGCGTTGCCCGCCCCGCTCCGCCCAGGCCGACCTCCGCACGTACGTCAGCTCGCTCCGCTGCGACCCCGGCCCTTCGCTGTTACGCGGCGACGGCGCCGGACCACCAGGCACGCCTGCGCGCCGCCGAGGCGCTGATCGGCCGGCGGATCGAGAGCGGGGATGGCGCCGGCGCGCTACGCCGTAGCCTGCCCGCCTGAGGACGCCAGGTCGGAGCGGATCATGCTGTAGCGCACACCGTCGCGCCACTCCCCGGCGCGGAAGCCGCTGCCGCGGATGACGCCCTCGCGGGTGAACCCTGCCTTCTCCAGCGCCCGTTGCTCGGCCACATTGGTGATCTCAGTGGACGCCTCGATCCTGTTGGCCGTCGTGTGGTCGAACAGGTAGCGCACGAGCAGCCGCTGCGCCTCGGTGCCGTGGCCCTGGCCGCGATGCTCCGGCGCCACGATCAGCCCCATCGACCAGTAGTAGCTGGCGCGGTTGGCGACCTGTTTGCTCCACGACATGAAGCCGATCTTGTCGTCGCCGTTCGCGATGATCAGGATGCCGCCGTCGTCGCCCAGCATTCCGTTGTCCTGCCAGCCCGCGCGCATGCGGTGGGGGTTCTGGAAGCCGTACCACTGGAACTCACCCGTGCTGCCGGGGTCGCTCGTGAGCCGGTACAAGAAGGGCAGATCATCCTCTTCGACCGGACGCAGGCGTATGGTCATGATCGGGACACTAGCCGACGTACCAGTCGCTTGAGGCGGGACTCCTGGAGCGGCGCGCCCTCAAGGGCGTCGAGGGCCTCGGCGGCGGTCGGGCGCTTGGCCGGGGAGTGGTCGAGCATCCTGCGTACGACCTCGGGCACGTCGGGGGCGTGGGCGTCGGGGCCGGCCGGGAGCCGCCCAGTGAGCAGGTGGTAGGCGATGGCGCCGGCCGCGTAGACGTCGGAGGCGGTCGTCATCCGGTCGGGCCGCTCCTGGCACTCCGGCGCCACGTAGTGTGCGTCGAGCACGTTGCCCAGCTCGTGGGCCACGGTGTAGTTACGCGGCCCCGGCTTGGCATAGTCGAACCCGGTCAGCACCGCGTGCCCGTCGTCCGTGACCAGCACGGAGGCCGGGGTCAGCGCGCGGTGGACGACGCCGTTGGCGTGGGCGTGCGCCAGCCCGCGCAGCAGGTCCTGGATCACGCTCAGCCGGGCGCCCGTGCCCACCGACAGGTGCAGCGCCTCGCCGTGCACGTCGTCCAGCACCAGCACGAACCGGCTCTCGTCGTCGATGGCGAAGAAGTCGCGCGAGCGCACCACGCATGGGTGCGGCGGGATCCTGGCCAGCGTCTGGTACGCGTTGGCGATGCGCTGCCGCTCGGCCGCCCGCGCCTCGCTGTCGGCCAGCGGGTCGGCCTGGTAGACCCGTAGCAGCACGGTCTCGCTGCCCGGCAGCGTCACGTTGAACGCACGGTATTCGGTGACTTTGGTGTCGCCGCCGAGCTGCTCCTCGACCTCCCAGTTGCCGAACCTCGGCGGTGCGGTGCTGCGGCGTACCGTCTGGTTGAGCGCGTCGAGAATCGCGGTGCGGTACGGCTTCGCGTCGGGGCTGCACCCGCGCCTGACCCTGGAGGCGTCGCTCAGCGTTTTCAGCAGCCCTGGCAGGTCGGTGACGTTGACCGCGTCGCGCCCCGCGGGGTCGACCAGCTCGGCGTCGGGCGAGGTGAGCACGACCAGACTGTCGACGTAGACCCGCTCCAGCTGGGTGGCCTTGGACACCAGCAGGCCCTTGAGCGCCTTGGCGGTGCCGCGCAGCTTGGCCACAGGAGAGCCGAACGCCTCCCTGCGCGGCGGGAACCAGCGCGTGCCCGACACCTGGATGCGGCCCCTGGTGCCCTTGACGTCGACCGCCACGATCGAGTGGCCGGTCAGCACGATCAGGTCCAACTCGAAGACGTCGTGGCCGCGCGGAACCTCGACGTTGTGCAGCAGCAGCCAGTCGGCGGGCGCATGGTCACGCAGATAGGCGATCACCCGCCGCTCGGCGTCGTTGACCGGACGTCCCCCGCCGACGATCTCTGCCATGAGGGGTATCCTCCCACGATTGTCCATTGACAGTCGGCGCGACGGTGCGTGGCGGTGCGTGTGCGGCATGCGCGGCGTTCTTTCAGCCTGGCGCCCTCGGGGTGGCGCGGGCCGCACCCCGCATCCCAGGGCGCCGCGTCGGTGGGGTGTGGTGGGGCGAGGCGGCGGTGTGGGTGGAGTGCGTTAGCGGGCCGTGGCGAGGATGACGCCGGAGCCGTGCGGCAGTTCCACCGCGACCAGCCGCTCGTGGGTGAGCAGGGTCCGGCGGACCGCGTCCTGCTTGGCGGCGAACTCCGAGTCCCAGACCGTCCCCGGAGCCGGCGACATGTCGTCCACGACCAGCATGCCCCGGGGGTTGAGTGCGGCGATCGTCAGGTCGAGGCCCGTCTGCTTGCCCGCCACCGCGTCCGCGAAGATCAGGTCGAAGGTCCCCAGCCCGGGCAGCAACTCCAGCGCGTCCCCTGTAAGGAAGCGCACGAAGGGCGGCCAGTCGCCGGAGGAGGTCTGCGAAGCCCGTTCACCGTCGTACTCCACCGTGGTCACCGTCGCGTCAGTGCGTGGCACGAGCCCGCTCACCAGCCACGCGAGCCCCACTCCCGCCCCGGTCCCGAGCTCGAGTACGCGCCCACGCGGAGGGACGTGGGCGGCCAGGGTGGCGAGGAGGCGGCCGACGGCGGGGTCGCAGGAGTAGGCGAAGTCCGCGGCGCGGTCCAGGGTGGCGGTGACGAGGGGCGGTGGGGCCGAGTTCATAGTCGTTTTTGTATCTCGTCGCCCGCTCTGCCGTCACCGGAGTTTGCGGCGGGGTTTGAACACCGACAGCGTGGTCGCGGTCATCAACATGGCGATCTGGGTGGCGAGCGCGGCGATCTGGCCCCACTGGCGAGTGGCGGGGGCCGCGGCGCCGCCCGCGGTGACGGCCGCCATTCCCTCGGGATCGAACAGGAACATGCCCACGCAGATCACCGCCACCAGCAGCACGAGCTTGGCCGCCACCCAGTAATAGCGAAATAGTCCCCAATGGCTGGTCAGGCCCAGTGCGATGCCGGTGATCAATGCGGTGAGGCTGAGCGGTATGCCGCCCGCGAAGACGAGGTCGGGCATCAGCCGATAGGCCGCGTGCGCCAGTCCCGTGTCCTTTGTCAGGGCCGCTGCCGTATTCAGCACGACCAGGCCCCATACCTCGCCGAGCAGCGCGACGGACACGATGATGTGGACAACCATGACCGTCTTGCGGATACGCGCCCGCACCGAGCTCACCTTCCTCCGGATTGACGACTCGCCGGCCATCCTCACCGCTTTGCCGGCTCCAGGCGTCGTCCCGCGGAGGGCACCGCCACTACACCCGCCGGCGTAAGAGCGGTTCTCCATTTTCGGTTGATCATTTGCTAAACAGTGGTGAACGACCACCCCGTCGTGCGTGCGGCCGGTAAAAACAAAGCTCGTTCGCCGGATTGTTTCGTTGTGTATGCGCCGCGCTTCGTTGACGAGCGTGAAAACCGAGTGCCAAGAAATCGAGGCACCTCCTTGACCTCCGCGAGAGCTTTTTGAGTTGCGATTTTGGCCGCCTCCCGCGATTGTTATTTCCGGCACCTCACAGCCCTGCAGAAACGACTATGGCGCTGGAAATTTCCGCGCCGATCCATGGAGGAAAGCACACATGATCCGTCGCATTCTGGCCGGTGCAGCAATCGCCGCCGCCGCTCTTGGCTTCTCCGCCGCCGCGGCCTCCGCCGACGTCGGTCCCAACCCGCAGACCAGTGGGTGGACCGTCCTGAGCCAGCTGTCCACGCTCGACGACCTCACCGCGCTGAACAACTTCCTGAACGACTCGGTCAAGGACATTCAGGTCCTCCCGGTCGACGTGAGCGACATCAACGCCAACGTCCTGGGCACCACGGTCGACAGCGACTGACGGCTCCTCACGTGGCGTAGGCAGGAAGCCGATCGCGGCGCTCTAGTCAGAGCCCGCCCGGCCAAGGTCGCCTTCCTGGCACTTTGAGGTGAACCAGAAGAACGGGCCGTGGACATTCGCGAGGCCACGGCACGGGCTTGGTGCGCACTGAGCTATCCGCGCCCCGTGACCCGGGTCGATCACTGCAGGATCACCTGGGCCGCGGGGCCGTGGCTGTTCACGGCCTTCTCGCCCGGACGGACCGCGCCCAGGAAGGTACGCCGGTCGAGCGGGTCCACCCGTACGGACTCCCCGGTGTACGGCGAGTGCACCATCCGTGTGGCGTCCACGACGAGGCCGACGTGCTCAGGACCCCGGTTCCCTGAATCGTTGTCGTAGAAGACCAGATCCCCCGGCTCCACTTCCTCCTTGGATATCCGGATCCCCGAACGCCACTGCTCCTGCGTCGTCGAGCCGATCCGCACCCCGGCCCGCGCCCACGCGTATTCTGCGAGCCCCGAGCAGTCGAACCCCCACGTCTTGGCGCCCTTTCCGATCCCGAATCCGGGCCCGTGCACCCCGCCGCCGCCCCACGAATAAGGGACGCCGATCATCTCTATCGCCGAGCGCGCCGCGATGTCTCCGCCGGCCGATCGCACGGCCATCGCGGGCGTGGAATGCACGGCGTGCAGAATCGCCTGCGCCAGGACCATTGATATCGGCAGCAGCCGATGTGCTCCATTCATGGAATATTCAGCGCTCCTGTCAAGCTGGTGCACGTTGGGCCATTGATATCGGCAGCATTCCTCCTCCCCTATGCCGATAAAACGGGCTTTGGCCATACGGGATGGCGATATGGCCGTAAACTGACAGTTGTCGCTATGTCATTTCGCGGCAAATCCGCACTAGTCGTATATATCCGGCTGAGTCGCGATCAATGGCCGGGAATTGGTGCGCTCCGCGAGAGTGTTACCACGGCCTGCTCGGAGTACTCGGCCGCGAGGGCGTCGGCCGCCACCCCGCGCAACGATGGGCCTCCTCGACGACTGAGCGGTTGAGGAGGGCGGCAGCTCCTGGGCGCGCCTGGCGCGAAGGCCCCGGCGGCCGTCCCTGCACCTCGGAGTGCGTGCGCATGCCTGACGCCCCCCGTGGCGGCCACCCTGCCGGAGCGCCCTCAAGCCGCGCCGGCGAGCCCGAATCCGGGTCCGCCCCGCCAGGCGCACGGCCACGCCGGGGCCGTCATAATTTCCCCGTAATTCGGTCATTTTCCGGCGAAAATAACATAGCCAAACATACTTCGTGTAACCTAGGTTCTGGTTAATCGTCAGAGACAGGATTACGACCCCCAGAGCGTGTGTGTTGGGGGGTGCGAGAAGCGTGAGCGGCGCCGAAGACCGGCTGCTCTACCAGGACCGGCAGCTGATGATTACGGTGTGCGCGATTCCCGGGCCGCCGTCCGTCGCGCTCATCGGGGAGATCGACGCCACCAACAGCCCCGCGGTCGCGGGTGCCCTGGCGAGTTGCCGTCAGGGCGCGTACATCGTCGTCGACACCGGCAGGCTGAACTTCATCGACGTCTCAGGCCTGCGCGTGCTCGCTATGCCCACGCTGCCGCCGTCGCAGCGGTGGATCCGTCTGCACAACGTCACGCCGTACCAGCGCCGGCTGCTGCGCATGATGGGCTGGTACTACGAGCCCCGTGCGCATCACCTGCCCGCGTAGAGAGCAGGGCCGCCGAGGTGCCCAGGCCCGTCGGGCCGCCCAGCCGGAACCGCGGCGGCCGGTTGTGGCGGCGCAGCGACTCCTCGTCGTACCGGAAGCAGTGCCGGTGCCAGTTGAGTATCCCGCTCACCCAGTCACGCAGCTCGTTCACGAACGCGTCGAGGTCTCGCCGGTCGTCCGCGTCGAGGCCGAGGTCGTCGCACACGACCGGCAGCTCGTGCTCGACGATGTGCTGGAACTGCCGCATCCGCGAGGTCAGCAGGTCGTTGACGATGCCGAGCGCCGTCGCGTAGTCGCAGTCGAAGAAGTTCTGGACCACCAGCACGCAGTTGTGCAGCTCGCCCTCGAACTCGATCTCCTTCTGGTAGGAGAAGATGTCGTTGATCAGCGTTCCGCAGTCGGCGATGGCGCTCACCAGCGCCCGCATCGGGCCGCTCTCGTACACCTCCTGGCTGATCCTCTTGCCGTGCCGCAGCCGCGCCAGGCTCATCGTCAGGTCGGCGCCGAAGGTCTGGCGGCGCATCTCCACGTAGTCCACGGGGTCGGGGATGTGGTTGGCGACGTGGCCGGCCAGCTCCCACAGCCAGCTCGCGCACATGCTCTCCACCGCGCCGCGCAGCTCGCGGCGCTCGTCCAGCCGCATCGGCCCCGCCGTACGCGCCCAGACGTCGGCCAGGCCCCGCTCCAGCGCGTTCGCGGGCGGCGGCGCGGGCGAGCCGTCCAGCGGCATGAACGCCGAGAACCGCTCCACCGCTATCTTGGCCGCCACGAGGTTGTGCGACCGGCCGAAGACGGCCGGGAAGTAGTCGTCCGCGTACGTCCCCCAGGCCAGCCAGTACGACGCCAGGTCCAGCTCCTCAGGGGTGGCGTCGGGATGCAGGCCCGCGGCGCACAGAGGCAGGTCGATGTCGGTCAGCCGCCGCTCGTCCCACAAACCCGAGTCGAGCATCCCCATCGCCCTGCACCACGCCACGGTGTGCCGCCGGGCCGTGTCGAGGTGGGGGGACAGCCTGAGCTGGAAGGGTACGTACAGGTCGGGGATCCGCGACGGCCCCACCCGCTCGTGCGGCACGTGCGTGAAGTTACGCAGCCGCTTGGCCCCCAGCAGATTGACGATCGACGGCATGCCCAGCGGCCTGCCTGAGACGGCCTGCTTGTTCATGTACCGGCTGGAGCGCATGTGCCACTCGTGCCCGCCCGACTGCCAGTCCTGCAGCCCCTTGACGTAGGCCAGCACACCGGCCGCGCTGATCGGGTCGATCGCGTACTCCACGAACAGCGGGCCAAGCTCGGCGAGTGCCGTGTGCTCGAACTGCTGCAGCCGCGAGGTCAGCAGGTCGTTGACGGCGTCGGCGGCCTCCTGCGTGCCGCAGCCGAGGAACGTCTCCAGCACCAGCACGCCGTTGCTCAGCTCGCCCTCGTCCCCGACCTCCCGCTCGTACGAGAACAGGTCGTTACGCAGGTGCACCGCGTCCGCGAAGGCGTCCTTCAACACCCGCATCGGACGGGTCCCCGCGATCCGCGCGGGCACCTCGGCACCCACCGCGTGCTCGACGAGCCCGGCCGACCAGGGCGCCCCGCCGACCTTGCGGCGCATCTCGATGTACTCGACCGGGTTGGCCACCCGCCCCCGGTTGATGTTGGCCAGCTCCCAGAGCGACTCGTTCAGCAGATTGCGGGTGCTCTCGGCGAACCGCGACCGCCAGTCCGCCGACCTGCTCGGGACCGTACGCACCCACAGGTCGGCCAGGCCGGCCTCGACCGGGTTGGTCGGCTCGGGCATGCTCAGGTCATCGCCCATCGGCATGAAACGGGCGAGCCGGTCGAGGTACGCCTTGCCGCCCCGCAGGTCGCCGGAGCGCTTGAACACCTCGAGGAAGTGGTCGTCGAAGAAGAAGACCCACACGTACCAGTCGGTGATCAGGCTCAGCTCGGCGCCGTCGCAGTCGGGATGGGTGTAGGCGCACATCAGCGGGTAGTCGTGGGCGTCCAGGTCGGCCTCCTCCCAGACGCCGGGGTCGTCGAGCATGCCCATGTCGCGCGCCCACTGCTTGGAGTGCAGGCGAGCCTCTTCGAGGTGCGGATTCAGCCGCGCCGGGTACGGCATGTAGAAGTCCGGCAGTTCGAACGGCTGGCTCATGGTCGCTCCTTCACAGTGCGCGGGCCGGCACCGATGCGCGTGGTGCCGGCCTCAGGTGTGCGGTCCCTCGGTCAGCCGTTCCTGCCGACCTCGACGTCCTCCAGCACGCCGAGCGCGTCCGGCACCAGGACGGCCGCCGAGTAGTAGGCGCTGACCAGGTAGGAGAGGACGGCCTTCTCGTTGATGTTCATGAACCGGACCGACAGGCTGGGCTGGTACTCGTCGGGAATGCCGGTCTGGTGCAGGCCGACGACGCCCTGGTTCTCCTGCCCGGTGCGCATGAGCAGGAAGGACGTCGTGTACGTGTCCGAGATCGGGATCTTGTTGCACGGGAAGATCGGGATGTCCCGCCAGGCCGGCACCTTGTGCCCGAAGGCGTCGATGGACTGCGGGTAGACGCCGCGCTTGCTGCACTCCCTGCCGAAGGCGGCGATGGCCAGCGGATGCGCCAGGAAGAACGCCGGCTCCTTCCACACGGTGGCCAGCAGGTCGTCGAGGTCGTCGGGGGTCGGCCGGCCCGTGCGGCTGCGGATGCGCTGGCTGAGATCGGCGTTGTGGAGCAGGCCGAACTCCCTGTTGTTGATCAGCTCGTGCTCCTGCCGCTCGCGTAGAGCCTCGATCGTGAGGCGGAGCTGCTGGTCGAGCTGGCTCATCGGCTGGTTGTACAGGTCGGAGACCCGGGTGTGCACGCGCAGGACCGTCTGGGCCACGCTCAGCTCGTACTCACGCGGGCTCAGCTCGTAGTCCACGAACGTGCCGGGCAGCACGGGCTCTCCGGTGTGGCCCGACGCCATGTCGATGGCCGCCTCGCCGTAGTCGTTGTGGGCGTGCTCCTCGCTCGAACGATAGCGGTCCAGGTGCTCGCGCAGCGTGGGCGACCGCTCGGCCAACTGCTCGAAGTCCTGCCTGGACAGGGTGAGCACGGTGGTGGCCGTCCTGGCCCGCGCGGTGAACGCGAACCGCCCGCCCTCGGTGAGCGCCTGCTCGCCGAGGTAGTCGCCGTCGGCCAGGACTCCGAGGCTCTGCTCGTCGCCGTACGCGCCGCGGGTCACCTTGCCCACACGGCCGTGGGCGATGAGCACAAGCCGGTCAATGGGACGGCCCTCGGAGACGATCTCCTCACCCGCCTCGATCTCACGCTGCGCGAAGCTGTTGGCCAGGGCCTGCAGCACCTCGGCGTCGTCATAGCCGCGCAGCATGGGAATCTCGGTGAGCTCGGCGGGAATGACCCGCACATCCGAGCCGGTGTTGCTGAACGTGATGCGGCCGTCGCCCAGCTCATAGGTCAGCCGCCGGTTGACCCTGAACACGCCGCCCGAGCATTGCACCCACGGCAGCAGCCGCAGCAGCCAGCGCGAGGTGATCTCCTGCATCTGCGGCGGCGTCTTGGTCGTGGTCGAGAGCTGCCTGGCGGCCTCGGTGCTGAGGCTGAGCTGTCCGTGGCCGTTGAGGGTCTCAGGGGCTGTTGAGTTGGTCGTTTCGGTCATCGTGCTGCACCACCAATCTCGGTATGGGACCTAACCGGGCTTGCGGGTGGATCGGACTTCGAGCGGAAGCGAGAACGTGCGGGTCTCCTCGGCCAGGGTCACCGGCTCCACCTCGGTGTATCCGCGGGCGGCGAGCCAGTCGAGTAACTCCCCGACCAGCCGCTCGGGGACCGAGGCGCCGGAGCTGACCCCGACGGTCCGCACGCCGTCGAGCCACCGCTCGTCGGCGTCGGCGGCCCTGTCGACCAGGTACGCCGTGTCCGCGCCCGCGCCCAGCGCCACCTCGACCAGCCGCCGGGAGTTGGAGGAGTTGGCCGAGCCGACGACGACGACCAACTCGCACTGCGGGGCGATCCTGGTGATCGCCTCCTGGCGGTTCTGGCTGGCGTAGCAGATGTCGTCGCTGGGCGGGTCGACCATGTCGGGGAAGCGCTTGCGCAGCTCGGTGACGGCCCGCATGGTCTCGTCCACGGCCAGCGTGGTCTGCGACAGCCAGCTCACCGGCCCCTTCACCGGGCCCTTCGCCGACACCTCGCCGGGGCGGGCCGGGTCCACGACGTGGATGCGGTCGGGGGCCTCGCCGTACGTGCCCTCGACCTCCTCGTGCTCGGCATGGCCGATGAGCACGATCTCGTAGCCCGCCTCGGCCATGCGCACGGCCTCCTTGTGGACCTTCGTGACCAGCGGGCAGGTGGCGTCGATCGTCCGCAGGCCGCGCCGCCCCGCGTCATCCTTGACCGCCGGCGAGACGCCGTGGGCGGAGAAGACGACCAGCGATCCGTCGGGCACCTCGTCGAGTTCCTCGACGAAGACCGCGCCGCGCCGGGTGAGGTCGTCGACCACGTAGGTGTTGTGGACGATCTGTTTGCGCACGTAAACGGGTGCGCCGAAGCGTCTCAGCGCCTCTTCCACGGTGCTGATCGCGCGTTCGACGCCCGCGCAGAAGCCGCGCGGGGCCGCGAGAAGTACCCGTCCCATCTGGGAACCCCCTACTTGGTGCGGTGCGCGAGCTGGTCAGCCAGAACGGCCAGCGCTTTGGCGGCCTCCGGTTCGATCGGCGCCGCGGCCAGTGCCGTCACGGCCTCGCGCACGCGTTCTTCGATCATTTCCTCGACCTCGGCCAGCGCGCCCGTGTCGCGCAGGATCTCCCGCACCTCCGCGGCGCGCTCCTCGGTCAGCTCCGGGTTGCCGTGCCAGCTCTTGAGATGGATGAGCTGGGCGGGTGAGGCACTCCGCACGGCATGCGCGAAGAGCACCGTGTGCTTGCCCTCGCGCAGGTCGTCGAGCGCCGACTTGCCGGTCTCCGGCTCAGAGCCGAACGTGCCGAGCACGTCGTCGCGGAGCTGGAACGCCTCGCCCAGCGGCAGGCCGAAGCGGGAATACGACTCCAGCAGCTCCATCGAGGCCCCCGCCAGCGCGCCGCCGATCTGCAGCGGCCGCTCGACGGTGTATTTGGCGGTCTTGAACCGGATCACCGTAAGGGCCTCGGCCACGCTCGCGCCCGAGCGGAGCTGGGCGAGGATGTCGAGGTACTGGCCGCTGATGACCTCGGTACGCATGGCGTCGAACACATGGTGCGCGGCGCGCAGCCGGTGAGGCTCCACCGCGCACGACGCCAGCATCGTGTCGGACCAGGCCAGGCTGAGCGTGCCGAGCAGGATGCCGCCCGCCTGCCCGAACGCCTCCGCGCCCGGACCGCGGTGCAGCCCCGCCAGGCTCCTGTGCACGCTGGTCTGGCCGCGCCGCACCTCGCTGCCGTCCATGATGTCGTCATGGATGAGCAGACCGGCGTGGCACAGCTCCAGGGCCGCTGCGGCGGTGATGATCTCCTCGCTGTCGCCGCCGCCGGCGCCGCGCCAGCCCCAGTAACACAGCTGCGGCCTGACGCGCTTGCCGCCGCAGAGGATGAAGTCGGCCAGCAACCGGTACGCCGTCTTGACGTCGGGGTCGTCGACGGGGGCTCGCCAGATCTCGAGGAAGCCGGCCAGGCGCCGGTCAACACGTGATCCGACGTTGTGCTGAGTGAAGCTCACCGGCATCCGCGCGGCTCCTTCTGTCAGACGCTCACTACCAATAGTTATTCATCCAATACGCAGCGTGTAAAGTGTCTTTTGTAGCTGGAGCCTTCTTTTGCCACAGCAGTCCCAACGGCAGGGTGTGTCGAGACGCGGGGTCGCGAGGGCGTTCGCGGCGAGAGCCGTTTGATGCGCTATGTGGGGGTATGCCGCATTTGTGTGCCCCCTTCGTAAGGAGACACCATGAAGGCAGTCACCTGGCACGGTAAGCGCGACGTCCGGGTCGAGGAGGTCCCCGACCCCGCCATCAAGGAGCCCAACGACGCGGTCATCAGGGTGACCAGCTCCGGCATCTGCGGCTCCGACCTGCACCTGTACGAGGTGCTCGGGCCGTTCATGGCCGAGGGCGACATCCTTGGGCACGAACCCATGGGCGTCGTCGAGGAGGTCGGCCCCGCGATCGACAACATCAAGCCGGGCGACCGCGTGGTCATCCCGTGCAACATCTCCTGCGGCCACTGCCACATGTGCTCCATGGAGCTCTACGCCCAGTGCGAGACCACCCAGGTGCGCGAGCAGGGCACGGGCGCCGCGCTGTTCGGCTACACCAAGCTCTACGGGCAGGTGCCCGGCGGGCAGGCTCAATACCTGCGCGTGCCCGAGGCGCAGTTCGGCCCCATCAAGGTGCCCGAGGGCCCTCCGGACGAGCGGTTCGTGTACCTGTCCGACGTGCTGCCGACCGCCTGGCAGGCCGTCGCCTACGCGGACATCCCCGAGGGCGGCAGCGTCACCGTCTTCGGCCTCGGCCCGATCGGCCAGATGTGCGCCCGCATCGCCGGCCACCTGGGCTACCGGGTGATCGGCGTGGACGGCGTCACGCAGCGCCTTGAGATGGCCCGCCGCCACGGCATCGACGTCATCGACGCGAGCGAGGTCACCGACGTACCCGAGGAGATCCGCCGGCGGACCTCCGGGCGCGGCACGGACTCGGTCATCGACGCGGTCGGCATGGAGGCCCACGGCTCGCCCGCCGCCAAGCTCGCCCAGACCCTCACCGGCATGCTGCCGGCCGGGGTCGCCGCGCCGCTCATGACCCACACGGGCATCGACCGGCTGGCCGCGCTCAACCAGGCCATCGACTCGGTACGGCGCGGCGGCGTCATCTCCGTCATCGGCGTCTACGGCGGCATGACGGATCCCATGCCCATGCTGCGCATGTTCGACAAGGGCATCACGATGCGCATGGGCCAGGTCCATGTCAGGCGGTGGACCAGCGTGCTGATGCCGCTGGTGACCGACGAGTCCGATCCGCTCGGCGTGATGGACCTCACCACTCACCGGATGCCGCTGGAGCAGGCGCCCCTGGCGTATGAGATGTTCCAGAAGAAGTCGGACGGAGCGGTCAAGATGCTCCTACAGCCATAACTTGGCAGGTCACGGGGATTTTCCGGCCCTAAGGGCGGGCAGCGCAGCTTCCATGAGAGTCGTTGTGGTTGGAGCTACCGGGAACGTCGGCACCAGCGTGGTGCGCGCGCTGGCCGCGGACGGCGGCGTGACCTCGATCGTCGGGGTCGCCCGCCGGTTGCCCGGGTGGCGGATCGACCGCACCGACTGGCGGCAGGCCGACATCGCGACCGCGGACCTCACGCGGATCTTCGACGGGGCGGACGCGGTCGTGCACCTCGCGTGGCTGTTCCAGCCGACCAGGCACCCGTCCACTACCTGGCGGGCGAACGTGCTGGGCAGCATGCGCGTCTTCCGCGCCGCCGCGGAGGCGGGGGTGCCCGCGCTGATCCACGCCTCGTCCGTGGGAGCGTACTCGCCGGGCCCCAAGGACCGGCCGGTGGATGAGAGCTGGCCCACGCACGGCTGGCCGGGGGCCGCGTACGGGCGGGAGAAGGCCTACGTCGAGCGCGTGCTCGACGTCTTCGAGCACGATCACCCGAGCATCCGCGTGGTGCGGATGAGGCCCGGGTTCGTCTTCCAGCGGGTGGCGGCGACCGAGCAGCGCAGGCTGTTCGGTGGGCCGTTCGTGCCGCGGCGGCTGATCAGGGCGGGGCGCATCCCGTTCGTACCGGACATCCCCGGCCTGCGGCTGCAGGTGCTGCACGCGGAGGACGCGGCGGAGGCGTACCGGCTGGCCGTCACCAAGCAGGTGCGGGGCGCGTTCAACATCGCCGCGGAGCCCGTGCTCGACCCGCCCGACCTGGCCAAGCTGCTCGACGCCCGCACGGTGCCGGTCTCGCCGGGCGTGGCCAGGGCGATCATGGCGGTGGGCTGGCACCTGAGGCTCATACCGGCCGCGCCCGGGCTGCTCGACCTGGTCCTGCGGATCCCGGTCATGAAGACCGACCGGGCCAGGGAGGTGCTGGGCTGGACGCCGCGGTACTCGTCGTGGGAGGCCACGCGGGAGCTGCTCGAGGGGCTGCACGACGGCGCCGGTATGGAAACCGCGCCGCTCGCTCCCGACGGCGGACCGGTCGAACGAGTGAAGGAGCTCGCCACCGGTGTGCGCGGGCATTCGTAATGTGAGGCCTGGGGTGTGTAAGTCCTCGGCTTCGGGGAACGGGAGACACAACGCGAGGTCCTGAAGCGCGGCCTGTGTGTCGGACGACACGGAGGAGTGCATGCGCACCCTGATGGCCCAGCCCTTCACCCTCCACGACGTCACGAGACTGCGTCGCACCGTGGCCGAGCTGGCCCGGAGTTGCGGGCTCAGCGGTCCCCGGCTCCACGACTTCGTGCTGGCCGTCCACGAGAGCGTCGTCAACGCCGTGGAGCACGCCGGTGGGCACGGGTACTTCAAGCTGTGGACGGTGAACGGCGTGATCCGCTCCGAGACGACCGATGGAGGCTCGGGCATCCCCGGCGCGTACGTGGACGCCGATCTCAAGCCGCCCGACCTGTCCCAGGAGGGCAGAGGGATCTTCCTCATCCGCCGCTTGTGCGACATGGCCGACTTCGACACCGGCCCCGGCGGCACCACTGTTCTGCTCACCATGCGGCTGCCACGAGCGCCGCATCGCACCACCCATCGGGCCATGAAGCGGATCCGGGTGGACGCCGGCCACCACCCCTCCGGCCGCTTCACAGCCTGACACCCGCCCCGGCGCCGTGTGTCACCGACGCACCCCTGGCGTCCGGGCGGGCGGCTGGCCTGGGCAACGGGCAGGTAGGCTCACAAAGGTGAGCGGCGAAACGCCTTCCCCCGGGATGATCAAGCCCGTCCGGCGCATCGGGCGGCGGGAGTTCGATTTCGCGCGCCAGGTCGCCATCATGGCCATCGTCAACAGGACGCCCAACTCCTTCCACGACCAGGGCAGCACGTTCGAGCTCGACAGCGCGGTCGCGGCCGCGTGCAAGGCCGTGGACGAAGGGGCCGACTGGGTGGACATCGGCGGGTTCGCCTTCAGCGCGGCCCAGGCCCAGATCGGCGCGGACGAGGAGATCGCCCGGGTCGCGCCGGTGATCGCCGAGGTGCGGAAGGCCACCGACGCCGTCATCTCCGTCGACACCCACAGGCCCGACGTGGCGCGGGCAGCCGTCGAGGCGGGGGCCGACGTGATCAACGACACCAACGGCCTGCGCGAGCCCGGCATGGCGGAGTTCGCCGCCGAGTCCGGGGTCAGCGTGATCGTCACGCACAGCCTCGGCGGGCCGGGCAAGCGCGTCTTCCGGCCGAGCTACGCCGACGTCGTCTCCGAGGTGGCCGCGTTCCTGCGCGAGCGGGTCGCGTACGCGCTGAAGGCCGGCATCGCGGAAGACAAGATCATCATCGACCCCGGCCACGACCTCAACAAGAACACCTTCCACTCGCTCGAGATCACGCGCCGGCTCGACGAGATCACCTCGATCGGATACCCGACCCTGGTGGCCCTGTCCAACAAGGACTTCATCGGGGAGACGCTCGACCGCCCCCAGGGCGAGCGGAAGGAAGGCACGATCGCCGCCAACGTCTTCTCCATCGTCAAGGGCGCCCGCATCCTGCGGGTGCACGACGTGGCCGCCACGCTTGCCTCCGTACGCATGACCGAGGCCATGCTCGGCTGGCGTGGCCCGCTGATCCCGAGTCACAATCTGGCCTGAGGAGGTCAATTGACCGAGCGGAAACCACTGGGGATGCCGTTCGAGAGCTGGATCGACCGGCAGATTCGCCAGGCGGAGGAGCGCGGGGAGTTCGACGACCTGCCGGGGGCCGGAAAACCTCTGCCGGACCGGCCGCACGACGACATGTGGTGGATCAAGCAGAAGATCGAGAGTGAGGGGCTGTCGATGCCCCTGCCGCCCACGCTGGCGCTGCGCAAGGAGGCGGAGGAGGCGCTGGCCGAGGCGCGCGGGGCCAGGTCGGAGACCGAGGTGCGGCAGATCCTCGAGGAGATCAACAAGAAGATCCGCCAGGCGATCAGGACGGGGCTGTCCGGTCCACCGCTCAACCTGATGCCGTTCGACGTGGACGAGATCGTGTCGGAGTGGCGCAGGGCGCAGAAATAGCAGGGCCCAGAAAGAGAAGAAGGGGCCCCGAGATCGGGGCCCCTTCGACTGGCCGAGGGACCCGGGTCAGGCGGGCCCCTCCGAGAGACCCGGGTCAGGCGGGTCGCTCGGGCTTGTGTCAGGGGCTCGGATCAAGGTCCGGGCCCCTGCGGTGTCGGTTGCTAGTTGACGGGCGGGTACGCGTTCCTGAGCAGCTCCTGGAACTGCGCCGAGAACCACTGCCCGGACAGCGGCGAGTTGGCCAGCGCGCCCGACAGGTTGTTCTTGTTGAGGTTGTTGCCGTGGTACGTCGGGTCGCACATCCGGTCGAACTTCTTGCCCTCGTCGTTCGGGATGTCCGTGCTGGCGCCGTCCGACTCGCCCGGAGGCTTGATCCAGACGTAGGCGTCGAACCCGGACGCGGGGTTGGCGGTCGGCCGCGCGCCCAGGCCCGCGCCGCTCTGGTTGCACCAGTTGCCGGCGTGGATCCGGCGGTCGGTGCGCGACTGGTTGACGAAGTCGTTCAGGACGGTTGACGTGCTCGGCCCGCTCGGGCGGGCGCTGCCGCCCCAGCCGTTGCGCGAGGTGTCGATCAGCATGCCGAGGCCCTGCCTGAAGCCCTTGGCGATGAGCGCGCTGCGCAGGGCGGTGGCGAAGGTCGACTCGTCCACGTAGTAGTTCCAGTCCACCCAGTCGGACTGGCGGACCGACGTGCCGTTCACGGTCGAGTTGATCGTGAAGTACGGCTCCGTGGTCGCGGAGTAGTTCGCGGTGTTGACGATGAAACCGTCCACGCTGTCCACACCGGCGGTGGCGCCGGACACGGTGTTGTAGAAGATGTTCACCGACGGGTTGAAGTTCGAGTCCCAGCCGAGCCAGGCGTGGTGGGCGGCGTCGATGTAGGTGTAGACGTTGGTGATGGCGTGCAGCTTGTTGAGTGCGTAGCGGACGCCGTCGACGTAGGCACCGGTCGAGTTGGCCTCGGCGCACTTGGCGAAGCTGAGGTTGGTGACCAGGTTGGGCAGCGAGTCGGGCTCGATGATCGTGACGATGCGCAGGCTCGCGTACGCGGGGTCGCTCATGATCGCCGCGATCGGGTCGATGTACTCGGTCTTGTAGCGGTTGAGGCCGTTCTCGGCGACGAGCAGCTCGCCGCTGGAGGCCAGCGCCGAGCAGTCGCGGTTGGGCAGGTCGTAGATGACGAACTGCACGGTCAGCGGCGCGGAGCCGTTGGCGGCGTCCTGCCTGACGGCCTCGTCCAGGTGGGCGCGCAGGCCCATGGCGGAGGAGGAGCCGGCGATGGCCGCGATGCGGTCCAGCCACACGGCGGTGGAGGTGTTGGCCACCGCGGAGCCGCCGGGCTCGGCCTGGGCCTTGGCCTTCCAGTTGGGGTTGACGTAGCCGGTGGCGCCGGCGTACGCGTTCTCGACGTGGCCGCCGGGGGTGGTGCCGCCGTCGTTGTCGGCCTCGGTGGCGGTGACCGTCCTGGAGGTCAGGCCGGTCGAGGCGACGGTGATGGTACGGCTGCCGTTGGCCGTGTCGGAGTCCTCCGCGGCGGCCAGGGTGACCGTCTGCGGGGTGTTCCAGTTGGACGGCGTGAAGGTGAGGCTGCCGCCGCTGGAGACGGTGATGTTGGTGTCACCGCTGCTCGCCGCTGTCGAGGTGACGGTCACGTTCGAGGCCGGCGCGGTGGCCAGGCGCACGGTGTACGTGGCGGTGGAGCCCTCCGGCACGGTCACCGAGGTCGGCGTGACGATGATCGACTGCTCCACCACGGCGTCGTCGTCCACCTCGGTGGCGTTGACAGTGGCCGGGGTGACGCCCGTGCCGCCGACGGTGAAGGCGGCCGTGCCCGCGGTGGTGTCGGAGTCCTGGGCCGCGGCCAGGGTGACCGTCTGGGCGGTGTTCCAGTTGGACGGGGTGAAGGTCAGCGAGCCGCCCGAGCTGACGGACAGGTCCGTGTCACCGGTGGTCCGCGTCGTGGTGACGGTCACGTTGGCGGACGGCGCCGAGGAGAGCTTGGCCGTGAACGTGGCCGTGCCGCCCTCGTTCACCGCGACCGAGCTGGCCGAGGTGACCACCGACGGGGTCGTCGGGGTTCCACCGCCGCCGCAGGTGGTGCCGTTGACACTGAAGCTGGTCGGGTTCGGGTTGCTCCCCGTCCAGGTGCCGTTGAAGCCGATGGAGACCGAGCCGCCGGTGGACAGGCTGCCGTTGTACGACATGTTCGTAGCGGTCACGCGAGTGCCGGACTGGCTCCAGTTGGCGCCCCAGCCGGTGGGGGTGTACTTCTGACCCGTGGTCGGGAAGTCGAAGCCCAGATTCCACGACGTGATCGGGTCTCCGGTGTTCTTCAACGTGACGCTCGCGGTGAAACCGCCCTGGCCAGGGCTGCTCGTCCACGAGTTGGCAGAGTAGGTCACGTCGCAGGCGACCGCGGCGTTCGCGGCCGTGCTCTGGCCGACGACGAGCCCAAGGGCCGCGACACTCGCGGCGGTCGCGGTCACGGCCCATTTGCGAAGGCCGCGTTGGAGTCTCACGAGCGATCATCTCCAGTGTTAGAGGGCTGGGAGCGCTCCCATGGTCTGCCGCGGTCGCATCCGTGTACAGCGGCCGGCGTTCCAAAAGGTGTCCGCCGCCCCACATGCTCGTTGAATGCCCCGGAACCCGGATGAAACTTTCATCCCGGGCAGCCTGGTGAGAGGAAACACGGGGGTTACCGGACCGCCATTCCGTTGACATACGCGGGAGGGCACCCACAATCCCGTTTGGGAGCGCTCCCACTCCTCTACTCCCCATGGAGACCCCGTGAAGTACAGACCTCCTTCCCTCCTCACCCGCTTATCGAGGCGGCTCGCCGTGGCCACGACGCTCGTCCTCGTGGCGGGCGCGACCGCGGCCGTGGCGGCCAGTCCGGCACAGGCAGCCGTGGCGTGCGACGTGACGTACGCGGCCAACTCGTGGACGAGCAGCCCTGGCCAGGGCGGTTTCACCGCGAGCATCACGTTGAAGAACACCGGCGACCCCATCACGTCTTGGAATCTGGGCTTCGACTTCCCGACCACGGGTCAGAAGTACACCCCCACCGGCTGGGGCGCCAACTGGAGCCAGTCCGGCACTCGCGTGACCGCTACGAACATGTCGTACAACGGCAGCCTGTCCACCGGCGGCTCGGTCTCCATCGGCTTCAACGGCACCTGGACGGGGAGCAACCCGAACCCGATCAGCTTCAGTGTCAACGGCACCACCTGTGGCGGCGCTGGGAACAACACCCCGCCCACCGTGTCGCTGACCTCGCCGACCGCCGGGCAGACGTTCACCGCGCCGGCCACCGTGCCGATCGCGGCGAACGCCTCCGACGCCGACGGCACGATCTCGAAGGTCGACTTCTACCAGGGCTCCACGCTGCTCGGCACCGACACCTCGGCGCCGTACAGCTACAGCTGGACGAACGTGGCGGCCGGCAGCTACTCGATCACCGCGAAGGCCACCGACAACGGCGGCGCGACCACCACCTCGTCGCCGGTCGGCATCACGGTCTCCCAGAACACGGGCCCCGCGCTCGTGGTGAGCCCGACGACCCTGTCCGTACCCGAGGCGGGGACCGCGAGCTTCGGGGTGAAGCTGTCGCAGGCGCCCTCGGCCAACGTGACCGTCACCACGGCGCGTGCCAGCGGCGACACCGACCTCACGGTCTCCGGCGGCGCCAGCCTGACCTTCACGCCGTCCAACTGGAACACCGCCCAGAACGTCACGCTGGCGGCGGCCAACGACTCCGACACGACCGCCGGCTCGGGCGTGTTCAGGGTGAGCGCCACCGGCTACACGGCGGTGGACGTGACCGCCACCGAGGCGGACGACGACGTCGGCGGCGACAACACGTACGTCCAGCGCTTCGTCGAGATGTACAACGAGATCCACGACCCGGCCAACGGCTACTTCTCGCCCGAGGGCGTGCCCTACCACTCGATCGAGACGTTCATGGTCGAGGCGCCGGATCAGGGGCACGAGACCACGTCCGAGGCCTACAGCTACTACCTGTGGCTGGAGGCGGCGTACGGGCAGGCCACCGGCGACTGGTCGAAGTTCAACAACGCGTGGGCCTCGATGGAGAAGTACATCATCCCGGCCACGGCCGACCAGCCGACGAACTCCTTCTACACGCCGTCCAAGCCGGCCACGTACGCGCCGGAGTCGAACACGATCAGCAGCTACCCGGCGGCGCTCGACAGCGGCGTGTCCGTGGGCCAGGATCCGATCGCGGGCGAGTTGCAGAGCGCGTACGGCACCCGTGACATCTACGGCATGCACTGGCTGCTGGACGTCGACAACACCTACGGCTTCGGCCGCTGCGGCGACGGCACCACCAAGCCCGCCTACATCAACACCTACCAGCGCGGTCCCGAGGAGTCGGTCTTCGAGACCATCCCGCAGCCGTCCTGCGACACGTTCAAGCACGGTGGCACCAACGGCTTCCTGGACCTGTTCGTGAAGGACAGCTCCTACGCCAAGCAGTGGAAGTACACCAACGCCCCCGACGCCGACGCGCGCGCCGTGCAGGCCGCGTACTGGGCGGAGACGTGGGCCAAGGCCCAGGGCAAGGATTCGCAGATCTCCGCGTCGGTCACCAAGGCCGCGAAGATGGGCGACTACCTGCGCTACGCGATGTACGACAAGTACTTCAAGAAGCCCGGCTGCACGAGCCCCTCGTGCGCGGCGGGCACTGGCAAGGACGCCTCCAACTACCTGCTGAGCTGGTACTACGCCTGGGGCGGGGCAACCGACTCAAACGCCGGCTGGGCGTGGCGCATCGGCTCGAGCCACAACCACTCCGGCTACCAGAACCCGCTCGCGGCCTGGGCGCTGGCGAACGTGGCCGAGCTGAAGCCCAAGGGCAGCACCGCGGTGACCGACTGGAGCACCAGCCTCACCCGGCAGCTGCAGTTCTACGGCTGGCTGCAGTCGGCCGAGGGCGCCATCGCCGGTGGCGCGACCAACAGCTGGGAAGGCCACTACGCGACGCCGCCGGCCGGCCTGCCCAAGTTCCACGGCCTGACCTACGACTGGCAGCCCGTCTACCATGACCCGCCGTCGAACCAGTGGTTCGGCTTCCAGGCGTGGACCATGGAGCGGGTCGCCGAGCTGTACTACGCCTCGGGCAACGCCGACGCGAAGGCGCTGCTCGACAAGTGGGTCACCTGGGCGATGGCCAACACCACGATCAACGCGGACGGCTCGTACCAGATCCCGTCCACGCTGAAGTGGACCGGTCAGCCCGTGGGCGACTTCACCGCCACCTCCGGGATGCCCCCGGCCAACCCCGGCCTGCACGTGACGGTCGCCGACTACACGAATGACGTGGGTGTGGCGGGCGCGTACGCCAAGGCGCTCATGTACTACGCGGCCAAGGCGAACAACACGGCGGCCAAGAACATGGCCAAGTCACTGCTCGACGGCGTGTGGAAGTACCGCGACGCCAAGGGCGTGTCGGTCCCCGAGACCAAGACCGACTACAAGCGCATAGCCGACCCGGTCTACGTGCCGTCCGGCTGGAGCGGCAAGATGCCCAACGGCGACACCATCAACTCCAGCTCGACGTTCATCTCGATCAGGTCCTTCTACAAGAATGACCCCGACTGGGCGAAGGTCAACGCCTACATCAACGGCACCGGCCCCGCGCCCGTCTTCAACTATCACCGGTTCTGGGCGCAGGTGGACGTCGCCGTCGCCCTGGCCGAGTACGGACGGCTCTTCCCATGAGAAAGGCACTGATCGCCGTGGCGTCGCTGGTCCTGCCCCTGTGTTTCACAGGGGCGGGGCCGGCGGCCCACGCCGCCGCCGCACCGGCCTTCGCCTACGGCGAGGCGCTGCAGAAAGCGCTGTGGTTCTACGAGGCCCAGCAGTCCGGCGACCTGCCGAGCTGGAACCGCGTCTCCTGGCGCGGGGACTCCGGCATGAACGACGGCAAGGACGTGGGCGTGGACCTCACGGGCGGCTGGTACGACGCGGGCGACCACGTCAAGTTCGGCCTTCCGATGGCGTTCTCCACCACGATGCTGGCCTGGGGCGCGGTCGAGTACCGCGACGCCTACTCCTCTTCCGGCCAGCTCACGCACCTGCTCAACAACCTCAAGTACGTCAACGACTACTTCATCAAGGCCCACCCGTCGCCGAACGTCCTCTACGGGCAGGTCGGCAACGGCGGCACGGACCACGCCTGGTGGGGCCCGGCCGAGGCCATGCAGATGTCGCGGCCCGCGTACAAGATCGACGCCTCGTGCGGAGGGTCGGACCTGGCGGGCGAGACGGCAGCCGCGATGGCGGCCTCGTCGATGGTCTTCCGCCCGACAAATCCGACTTATGCTGACACGCTGCTGACGCACGCCAAGCAGCTGTACTCCTTCGCCGACACCGTCAGGAAGAAGTACAGCGACTGCATCACTGACGCCCAGGGCTACTACAACTCGTGGAGCGGCTACAACGACGAGCTGGTCTGGGGCGCGATCTGGCTCTACCGGGCCACGAACGACGCTTCCTATCTGGCCAAGGCCGAGACCGGCTACGACAGCCTGGGCAGCGAGCCACAGACCACCACCAAGTCGTACAAGTGGACGATCGCGTGGGACGACAAGTCCTACGGCGCGTACGTGCTGCTGTACAAGCTGACCGGCAAGCAGAAGTACCTGGACGACGCCAACCGCTGGCTCGACTGGTGGACGGTCGGCGTGAACGGCTCCAAGGTGGCCTACTCGCCGGGCGGCGAGGCCGTGCTGGACCGGTGGGGCTCGCTGCGGTACGCGGCCAACACCTCGTTCGCGGCGCTCGTGCACAGCGACACCATCACCGACGCCACGCGTAAGGCCCGCTACCACGACTTCGCGGTACGGCAGATCAACTACGCGCTCGGCGACAACCCGCGCAACTCCTCGTACATGATCGGGTTCGGCAACAACCCGCCGAAGAACCCCCATCACCGCACGGCGCACGGCTCGTGGACCGACCAGATCACCAATCCCGAGCAGACCCGCCACACCCTGTACGGCGCGCTCGTCGGCGGCCCGCCCGACGCGAACGACGCCTACACCGACAAGCGCGACGACTACGTCATGAACGAGGTCGCCACCGACTACAACGCCGGCTTCACCAGCGCGCTGGTCAGGCTCTACAAGGAGTACGGCGGCGCCCCGGCGGCCGGCTTCCCGGCGCAGGAGACCCCGGACGGGCCCGAGCTCTTCGTCGAGGCGGGCGTGAACGCCTCGGGGAGCAACTTCACCGAGATCAAGGCCATCGTCCGCAACCAGTCGGCCTGGCCCGCCAGGGTCCTGTCCGACGGCTCCTTCCGCTACTACTTCACGCTCGACGGCACGACGACCGCCTCGCAGATCACCGTGTCGTCCGCCTACACGCAGTGCAAGGCGCCCACGCTGAACCAGGCGAGCGGCACCACGTACTACGTCAACATCGACTGCTCCGGCCAGGTCATCGCGCCGGCGGGACAGTCGCAGCACCGCAGAGAGGTGCAGTTCAGGATCACCAGTTCGGGCACGTGGGACCCGGCCAACGACTGGTCGTACCGGAACATCCCCACCACGCCCGGCGCGACGCCGGTGCGGACCGGGAACATCACTCTCTACAGCGGCGCGACCAAGATCTGGGGTGAGCCCCCGGGTCCGGAGGAACAGGACACGACAGCGCCCAGCAAGCCGGGCAAGCCCGAGGCATCCGGGATCACGGGCTCGACCGCCAAGCTGAGCTGGACCGCCTCCACGGACAACGTGGGCGTGAGCGGCTACGACGTCTACCTGGGGTCCACAAAGGTAGGCACGGCCACGAGCGCATCCTTTGACCTGAGCGGGCTCACCCCTGCAACGGCCTACACCGCCTACGTGGTGGCGCGGGACGCGGCGGGCAACACCTCGGCGCCGTCCGACAGCGCCTCGTTCACCACCACGAACACGACGCCGCCGCCCACGGGCGGATGCGCGGCGACGTACAAGGTGACGAGCTCGTGGAGCGGCGCCTTCCAGGCCGAGGTGACGGTGAAGAACAACGGCACGGCCGCGACCACCGGCTGGACGGTCACCTGGACGTCGGCGAACCAGATCACCCAGCTCTGGGGCGGCAAGCACACCCAGTCGGGCTCCACCGTCACCGTCAAGAACGAGGCCTACAACGGCGCACTCGCTCCTGGCGCCGGCACGACGTTCGGCTTCATCGCCAACGGCACATCCACCGTCCCCGCCCCGATCACCTGCACCCCCGCCTGAGTGAAGACCCCGCCCCCGTCGCAGCAGCGACGGGGGCGGTTCCACAGCTCAGTGAAAGGCAGCACATGAGACCACTGCTCACCGCGCTGGCCTGCCTCTTCGCCCTCTTCGTCGCCCCTGCCCTCCCCGCGAGCGCCGCCACCGGCATTCACGTCAGCGGCACGAAGATCCTTGAGGGCAACGGCCAGGAGTTCATCATGCGCGGCACCAGCCACGCGCACACCTGGTACGCCTCGCAGACCAAGGCGTTCGCCGACATCAAGTCGCTGAAGGCCAACACCGTCCGGGTCGTGCTCAGCGGCGGCCGCTGGACCGCCAACACCGTCTCCGACGTGGCCAACGTCGTCTCGCTCTGCAAGCAGAGCAAGCTCATCTGCGTGCTCGAGAACCACGACACCACCGGGTACGGCGAGCAGAGCGGCGCCTACACCCTCGACCAGGCCGCCAACTACTGGATCAGCGTCAAGTCCGCCCTGGTCGGCCAGGAGGACTACGTCATCATCAACATCGGCAACGAGCCGATCGGCAACAACGCCGTCACCCCCGGCTGGGCATCCGCCACCACGGCCGCGATCCAGAAGCTGCGCAGCAACGGCTTCCAGCACGCGCTGATGGTGGACGCGCCCAACTGGGGCCAGGACTGGCAGTTCGGCATGCGGGACAACGCCAAGACGGTCTTCGACAGCGACCCCGCAAAGAACACGATCTTCTCCATCCACATGTACGGGGTCTTCGACACGGCCGCGGAGATCAACGCGTACATGGACGCGTTCAAGACCGCGGGGCTGCCGCTGGTCGTCGGCGAGTTCGGCTTCAACCACTCCGACGGCGACCCGGACGAGGACACGATCATGGCGCAGTCCGTGAGCCGCGGCCTCGGCTACCTCGGCTGGTCGTGGAGCGGTAACGGCGGCGGCGTCGAGTACCTCGACCAGGTCACCAACTTCGACGTCACCCAGCTCACCTCCTGGGGCCAGCGGCTGTTCAACGGAGCCAACGGCATCGCCGCGACCTCCAAGCAGGCCTCGATCTACGGCGGCGGCAGCACCGACACGAGCCCGCCGAGCGCGCCCGGCACACCCTCAGCGTCCGGCATCACCTCGTCCGGGGCCACCCTGAGCTGGACCGCCTCCACGGACAACGTGGGCGTGACCGGCTACGACGTCTACACCTCGACCGGTACCACGCTCGGCTCGACGGCCACCAACTCGATCACACTGACCGGGCTGTCGGCGGCGACCACGTACCAGGTCAACGTGAAGGCCAGGGACGCGGCCGGCAACCAGTCCGCCGCGTCGCCGACGGCGTCGTTCACCACGCTGAGCGGCGGGAGCGGTGGCGGCTGCACGGCCGCGGGCACCGTACAGAGCCAGTGGAGCACCGGGTACGTGCTGCAGCCCGTGACCGTGACCAACACCAGCACCTCGACCAAGCCGAGCTGGACGGTGACCTTCACGCTGCCCGCCGGGCACACGGTCACCGGCTCCTGGAACGCCGCGGTGACGGTCAGCGGCCAGACCGTGACGGCCAAGAACCTGAGCTACAACGGCTCGCTCGCGCCGAACGCCGGCACCAGTTTCGGGGTGCAGGCCAGCCGTCCGAGCGGCAACACGGCCGTCCCTTCCGGCTACACCTGTGCCAACTGAACCGCCCGTCGTATCGCTGCGTATGAGGAGGTGAGGCGGAACACCAACATCCCTGCCTAACGACACCATCCCGCCCGGATGGGACGGACGCGGCCGATACCTCCAGTCGGCCGCGTCCGTGTTTATGGCCTCCACTCCGTGGAGGCGGCTCGGTCGCTGGGGAGCCGTCGCGTGTTATTTGGCCTGCGCTTTCTTGATCTCGGTGAACCGCTGGCGGGCCGCGTCGATCGCGTCCTCGTCGTCGAACTCGGCGAAGGCCTCATCCTGGTAGCGCGCGGGGATGAGCCGCCTGACCCGGTCCGGATACCCCATGCCCGGCTCCGGCACCTGGACCACGGGAGGGATGCCGATGCGGACGGCGATCGGGCCGGAGGCCCGCACGGAGGTCGCCCAGTCGGTGCCCGCGCCGGTGACCGCGCACATGTGGCGCGCGTACACCCACTTCACCTCCACGACGGAGGTGGCGTTCGGCGGATCGGTCCCGAAGGTCTCCACGGCGCACACGACGCGCGAGTCGAAGTCGTGGCCGTGCGCGTGGTGCTCGTCGAGCGAGGACTGCTCGAGTGCCAGAGTCACCTGGGCGGCGAGCTCCTTGTACAGCTGCGACGACGGCTGCCGGGCGAAAAACATCACCCCGGCCAGGGTCAGGCTGGCCAGGGTGACGATTGCCGCGGCAAGCCCGCGACGTGACTTGATCACGGGCTGGTGCAGGTCAGGGCCGGGGCCGGGTTGGGGATGGAGCCGGTGGCGTTGAAGCCGAACGAGGTCGTCGCGTTCGGCGCGAGCTGCCCGTTGTAGGTGGCGTTCTTGACCACCACGTTGGGCGGCTGCCCGGACAGCACGCCGTTCCACGGCGAGCCGTCGAAGCCCTGGCCGCCGGAGTAGGTCCACTTGACGGTCCAGCCGTTCATCGAGGAGGTGCCCGTGTTCTTCACGGTCACCTCGCCCTGGAAGTGGCCGGCCCAGCCGTTGTCGGTGGCCTTCCAGGTCGCCGTGCAGGCGCCGGTCGGCGGGGGCGGGGTCGAGGTGTTGGGGGGCGGCGTGCTCTGGCCCGGGCCGACGCCGGTGACCTCGCCGTTGCCGCCGTCGAAGACGACGTCGGAGCAGCTGTAGAAGTTCTCGTTGCTGTCGGAGCGGATCCAGTGCGTGAAGATGATGTGCCGGCCGGTCTTGCCGGACGGGAGCTGGGCGTTCCAGTAGTAGTAGTTGAGCGCGCCCGCGGGGCCGGTGTCGGGCGGGTTCGTGGCGCTGCCGAACGGCTCCAGATCAGACCACTTCAGCGGCCCGTCCGGGTTCCAGCCGTTCTTGGTGATGTAGTAGTTGAAGGCGCCGGGGTGCTTGGCCCAGTTGCTGTGCCGCATCTGGATGGACGCGCCCGAGGTCAGGTGGGTCACCGGCCAGTCGTTGCGCACAGCGTTGTAGGCCGTGAAGTCGTAGGGCCCGCCGGTGCCGCCGCTGCAGAGCTGGCCGTCGGGGATGAATCCGGAGGTCCGGCCCGCGCCGTCGGAGCGCAGCACCGCGAACCAGTTGTAGAGGGGGGTCGGGCCGCTCTGTGCGACGGCCGCCGCGCACGCGGGGTTGTAGGGGATGATCTGGCCGTTCTCCCGCAGGCCGTCCTGCCAGCACAGGAACGTCCTGGCGCCGGGGAACATCGACACTCCGTGCGCCTGTGCCTGCATGGGCACCATCAGGACAGTCGCGATCAGTACCGTGACGGCGGTGATCGCCGCCGACTTGAATAACCTCATGGGGGATTCCCTTGCGCTGATGACAGAGGAAACCTGCCCACGACCTGCCCGCCCGGCGAGCGCATTGAATCATGCCTCGCACGGCTCCGACAACGCTCTGTGAAACTTTCAGTCGATCTTGGTTATGGTGCTCTATGCTTGGGAGCGCTCCCACTCAGGGATATGGCGTGGGTCGTGCTTGCGAGGGGTGCGGCTCGCGTTTCGAGGGGTGCGGCCGGTGCTGCCGTACCCCTCATCAATCCCCGTGAAGCGCGGCGTCGATGTCGTCGAGCCTGGCCTGCAGCTCGCTCAGGCAGGCGGGCGCGAGCCGGCCCTCGGCCATGCGGTCGGAGAGCTTCCTGCGCAGGCCGGCCGTCGTCGACGTCGACGGGCCGTGCGGCGACACCGCGGCGTGCAGCACCTGCTTGAGGTCCAGCACGACGTCGGCGTCGGTCGCGCCACACGGTGTCTTGGCCTCCAGCACGGTCTTGAAGTCGTCCACGGCCTGGTCCACGGTGACCGTCGCGGACGGGGTGCTCTCGACGAGCCTGGCCGTCGGCGACGGCATGACCGCGCGCTCGAGTTCCTGGAGCCCCCTCTGCTGGAACCACAGCAGGGCGGAGAGCGCGATGGCCGCCGATCCCGCGACCGTGAGGCCGCGCCTCACATGCCGGCCCAGTGTCGCCGTGCCGAGCGCGGACGTCAGCGCCGAGACGATCTCGGCCGCGGCCGGCCGCGAGTCCGGCCGGCGCGCCAGGCAGCGCTGGGTGAGCGAGGCCACGGAGTGCGGCACGCCGGGGACACGGGGCGTGGGATACATCCTGTGGGCCGCCTCGACCTCCTCCCACGTCGTCCCCGGGTACGGCGTGCGCCCGGTGAGCATGGCGTGCAGCAGCACGCCCAAGGCGTACACGTCGACCGCGGGGTGGGTCGGCGCGCCGAGCAGCCGCTCGGGGGCGACGTAGGGAGGGGTGCCGCGATCGTCGTCGGGATCTCCGGCCCAGGCCGCTATGCCGAAGTCGAGCAGCTTGGGGCCGTCGGCGGTGAGCAGGACGTTCTCGGCCGTGACGTCCCGGTGGACCAGGCCGCGGGCATGCCCGGCCATCAGGACCCGGGCCAGCCGTAGCGCGATGGCCGCGGCCTCGGCCCACGGCAGAGGGCCCTGCTCGATGCGCTCGGCCAGCGGTGTGCCGTCGAGCAGCGGCATCACCACGTAGGCCGCGACGCCGCCGTTCGTGGTGACGGTCTCGCCGTAGTCGTAGATCTCGATGGAGTCGGGATGGATGAACCTGGCGGCGGCGCGGGCCTCGCTGCGTGCGCTGACCCGTTCGCCGTCGCCGGCGTGGAGTGAGGCGGTGAGCACCTTGACGGCGATCATCCGGTGCAGTGACTGGTCGAAGGCACGCCAGATGACCGACATCCCCCCGCGGGCCAGCGGATCCAGCAGCAGATACCTGCGGGCCAGCACATCCCCCGGCTCAAGCCGACTCACGGATGACCAGTTCCGTGGGGAGTACGGGGTCGATTCCCGCGGCCCCCGTCAGGAGCAGCCGAGTGGCGACCGTGGCGAGCTCCTCGACGGGCTGGCGGATGGTGGTCAGGGTGGGAACGGTGTGCCTGGCGACCGGTGCGTCGTCGAATCCGATCACCGCGACGTCCGCGGGCACTTTGCGCCCGGCCCTGCGCAGTGCCTGGATCGCGCCCGCCGCCATCAGGTCGGATGCCACGAAGACGGCGTCCAACCCGGGGGCGTGGCGTAACAGCCACTGCATGGCGTGGGTGCCGGAGGCCGCGGTGAAGTCGCCGTACGCCACGGGCACGTCGGGGAGGCCCGCCGCCTGGAGTGTGCGTACCAGGCCCTCCAGGCGGTCGCGGACGCCGGGTAAGGACGGTGGTCCGCCGATGGCGGCGACGTTGCGGCGGCCGGACAGCAGGAAGTGCTCGGCTGCCTGGCGGCCGCCGTCGAGGTTGTCCACGTCGGCGTACGGGAGCTTGAGGTCGTGAGGCGGGCGGCCGATGTTGCGCACGGGGACGCCCGAGGTGGATAACTTGATCGCCAGAGGATGTCGCTCTCTGGCGCCCACGATGAGCACCGCGCCCGACAGCACGGGCAGGGTGGATGACGTGGGAGTGACGGTGGTCACCATGAGGTGGGTGCCGTGCTCGGCGATCACGGCACCCGCCGCGGACAGGAGCCTGGCGTAGTACGGCTCGGAGAAGAGGCGGGGGAGGTGGTCGCAGATCACTGCCGTGACGCCGTCGGCGATGGTCTTGGCGGCCGTTCCCCGAGGGGCGCGTTGGCGCACGTATCCCATGCGGGACACGGCGTCGTAGACTTGCCGGCGGGTCGAGGTACTGACCCGCACCGAGCCCGTGAGGACTCGAGATGCGGTCGCGGGGGAAACCCCTGCAGCGGCCGCCACCTGTGCCAGTGTGGGCTGCTCGGTCATGGAGCACCTCGCGGAAAAAGATCCTGGGAGCGCTCCCACGGTACCAATGTTTCGGCGCTGTTAATAGGGCCTTTGCAGGGAGTGCGTCCCATTGTGCGGACGCACTCCGAATTTGCTCAGCTAGAGGCATTGGTAACCGGCAGGGGTTTCTGAGTTTTCCCAGTTTTCCCCCGCCGGGGATCAGCGGGGCAGTGTCGTGTCGGTCAGCCAGTCGCTCGGGTTGCGGTCGCCCCGGTCGTCGGGCTCGACCCGCCGCTGAGGCTGGCAGCTCTGGCCGCAGCCGCCGAAGCGGGAGCTGTTCACCGGCGTGAAGTCGGTCGCCGGGATGCCCTTCAGCGCCGACAGCATGGTGTCCTTCCAGATCGGCCCGGGAATGGAGGCCCCGAAGACCGAGCCGTAGTACCGGCCGCCGATGGTGATGTTGTTCAGCTTGTAGCTGACCGCGCCGCGCGGGTCGCCGATGCTGACCGCGCCCGCCAGGTCGGGGGTGAAGCCGGCGAACCAGGCGGTGGACTGGGCGTCCGTGGTGCCGGTCTTGCCCGCCGCCGGGCGGCCGATGCCGCCGACGCCGCGCATGGTGCCCTTGGTGAACACGCCGGACAGGATGTTCGCCGCGGCGTCCGTCACCTCGGGGTCGATCGCCTGCTTGCACTTGGGCTTGTAGTTGGTGACCTTGCCGTCGCGGTCCTTGATCGAGGTGATGGCCATGGGCGCGCAGTACTTGCCGCGGGCGCCGATCGCGGCGTAGGCGGTGGCGACGGTCACCGGGTCCATCTCGTTGATGCCGAGCGTGAACGTCTCGAACTCCCGCAGCGGGTTGCCGTCGGCCCGCTTGATGCCCAGTGACTGGGCCGTCTTGATCACGTTGCAGAGGCCGACCTTCTGCTCCAGCGTCATGAAGAAGGTGTTGACCGAGCCCCATGTGCCGGTGGCCAGCGACTTGAAGCCGCCGCCGCCCTCGTCGTTGGTGATGGTGGCGGAGGGGTCGCCGATGTTCTCGCCCTTGCAGTTCTTGAACGAGGAGTAGTAGGGGGCGCGGAATCCGCTGCCGACCGTGAAGCCGTCGTTGATCTTCATGCCCTGCTTGAGGGCCGTGAGCAGGGTGAACGTCTTGAACGTCGAACCGGCCTGGAAGCCGATGCCGCCGCCGTGCACCGCGTCCGCGACCACGTTGTACGACATCTCGTTCTTGCGCTTGGAGATGCCGTAGTTGCGGCTGGCGGCCATGGCCTTGATCTCACCCGTGCCGGGCTTCACCAGGGCCTCGGAGGCGACCGGGTTGTCCGACGGGTGCACGTGCTTCTTGATGGCCTGCTCGGCGGCCGCCTGCATCTTCGGGTCGAGCGTGGTCTGGATGGTCAGGCCGCCCCGGTTGAGGAACTGGGTCCTGGCCTTCTTCGTCTTGCCGAAGTCCGGGTTGCTGAGGATCTCGTTGCGGACGTACATGCAGAAGTACGGGTAGTCGCTGGCCTCGCAGCCGCCGGGCAGCGGGGTGCCCTTGTAGCCGAGCTTGGTGGCCTTGGCCGCGGTGGCCTCCTCCGGCGTGATCTTCTTGAGCTCGGCCATCCTGTCGAGCACGACGTTGCGCCGGGCCAGCAGCCGGGCCCTGTACTCCTTGCCCCGGCTGGGGTCGGTCTGGAGCGGGTCCTGCACGGCGCCGGCCAAGGTGGCGGCCTGGGGCAGGGTCAGCTCGGCGGCGGTCACCCCGAAGAAGCGCTTGGCGGCCGCTTCGATGCCGTAGGCGCGGGCGCCGAAGTACACGATGTTCAGATATTTCTCGAGGATCTGGTCTTTGGTGTACTTCTGCTCGATGGCCATCGCGTACCGCAGCTCGTTGAGCTTACGCGCGTAGCTGGCCTCGAGGGCCGCGTTCTTCTCCTTCTTGGTGGTGCCCGAGTTGAGCAGCACCTGCTTCACGTACTGCTGGGTGATGGACGAGCCACCCTGGGAGATGCCGCCCGAGCTGAGGTTCTTGGCCAGGGCGCGCACGGTGCCCTCGATGTCGATCGGGCCGTGCTCGTAGTAGCGGTAGTCCTCGATCGAGATGATCGCCGTCTTCATGACGTCGGCGATCTTGTCGAGCCCGACGTTCTGGCGGTACTCCTCATAGAAGGTCGCGATCGTGTCGCCCTTGGAGTCGAGCACCGTCGTCCTCTCCGCGAGGGGCGGCTCCTGGAGCTCCTGCGGTTTGATACCGAGGTCCTCCGATGCCGAGACGAACATCGCTCCCGTCCCCCCGACCGCGGGTAGCGCGATGGCCGCGGCCACCACACCGGCCGCGACCGCGGCCCCGGTCAGGCGCGCGATACTCGACATACGGGAACCCATGGTGGTAAAACCTCCCCCTCGTGGCAATACGGTGCATCCTAAACCCCGCCATGACGTGCTCTATGTAAAACCTTGGACCCCGCCCGGGGCCGGTTTGTTCGCGCGGCAAGCGGGTTTTCTCCGTCTCTGGCCGTTTAACCGAAGTTCGGGCCGCCTGGGGCCTGTGTGAAGGCTGTGGCGATCTTCAGTTTTCGTCAAAGAAAGCGTGTTGACGTGCGGTCGGGCGTTGGCTGCTCTGGCAATGTCGGGTTCCTACCGGTCGTGGTGGGAGGTCTTATGCGACGTGTCGGGGATGGCGAGCACTTCGATCGGCTGCTCGCCGCCGCCAGAACATACTGGGGCGAGAGTCCGGGCGGCGACAGCTGCGTCGTGGCGGAGGCGTTCGACCAGGACATCCGGGTCGTGGTACGCACGCTCATGGTGGCGAACGCGGTCTGCGAGCTGCTGTCCGCGCGGCTGTTCGCGCTGGTCGATCCGGAGTGGCGCAGGCTGGCCGACGTGTTCGGGGCCGAGGCGGACGGGGCGCCGCGGGTGCCGCCGGCCGCGCTGGTCACCAGCAGGGTCGATCTCGACGTGCCCAGGGACATCCCTGTCGTGCACGTTCACGGGAAGGGGTCGCTGAAGGCGTACGCGATCTTCCCTGATCAGGGCCCCTGCTCGTTCCACGATGAGTTGCCCGCCAGGGTCGGCGCGTTCTTCGAGCGGCACGTCTGGCCGCACAGGCACGTGATCGCGCCCGACGCGGAGCGGACGGCCTGGCGGGCGAAGAGCGGCTACCAGGTCCGCACCGACACCGAGCGCCGCCAGCTCCGCCACTACGGCTGCGCCCGTCTGGGGCTCGATCCCGACCGGCCGACGATCACGGTCTTCGGCCACACGCCGGAGCAGGACACGGACCTGTTCGAGTCGACGGTGGAGTACGCCGCGTCGGACGTGTCGGCGAACTGGCTGTTCCTCGACCCCGTCCCCAGAACGCATTCCCGGATCAGGCGCGTGGACGGCGACCTGTCCGCGAACCTGCTCTGGAGCATGACGGACGCGGGCGTCGCGTTCGGCGACAGCGATCTGCCCGCGTTCGGCATCCCCGTCGTCCAGGCAGGCTGGTCGGTGGGGAGAGCCTGCCGCGCCACGCACGTCGCACGGCAGCCGTCGGACATCCGCGTGCTGCTCGACGAGGCCATCGCCAAGCACGACAAGGGGGAGTCCATCCTCGAGCCGGAGCAGCGCGAGCGCGCCCGCCTGTGGCTCTGGCTGCGCCGCTGCGGCGCGGACGTGCCCACCGGGCTCCTGCCGCACTGGGAGCACGGCGCCGATTACGCGCGGGCGCTCGCCGTCAACCTGTGGCACGTGGAGCGCGACGGCGATCCCCTCTACAGCGCGGTCGCACGCATGTGGGACCGGCGCGAACCCATGCTCACCCGTTTCGACTTCCACGACCCGGCGGGGCCGTACATCAGGAGCGCCCACGACCGGTTTCGCCGAGTCGGACGAGCAGATCATCACCAGGAGTTTCCCGACCCGGAAGGGCCGTTCGTCACCAGGAGCACCCCATGACCAGCCCAGGACCCGCTACCGAGCTCGACCAGCTGATTCTTCCCGCCATCCCGCCCGTACACATCAACAACGGCCAGATCTCCGCGCTGCAGGTGACCGACAACTTTCACCGGGGCACCCAGATCCTGGGCAGGTTCGAGACCTCGGGGCTGGCGGGGTTCAAGGTCTCCGCGCAGGGGCGCTCGCTGCGGGTGCTGCTGTCGCTGTCGCTGGACGAGCGGTCCGTGATCGGCTGGCACGATGGCCAGGCCGAGGCCGCGAGCTTGCTGCCCCGGCTGGTGCAGGTCCGCTCTCAGGGGCAGCTGCGCCAGTGCGTGCTGCTCAAGGGGAAGCGGGCGCACGCCCGGGTGACCTTCGACCTGTCGCCGGAGGAGATCCCCGACGACGGGCTGATCTGCGTCGAACTGCTCGACATCACGGAGGGCGACGGGGTTTCCGGGGAGCTACGCCAGGCCGTTCGGGGGCGCGTCATGCCCGACGGGGTGGCCGGGGTACGGCTGAACAAGGTGGTGTTCGAGGAGCCGCCGCCGGCGGACTTCGACCCCGACACGCTCGACGGCCTCCGCTGTGAGCAGTCCTCGCTGATCAGCGCGGGCGGCCTGGTCAACTTCAACCGGCAGGGCGCACGTGTGCTGCGCACGGGCATGTTCGTGGTCAACCCGGTGCTGAAGGACACGTTCGGGTCGAGCGGCCGCATAACGTTCAGGCTGGGCACCAAGGCGGAGCCCGCGAGCGTCATCCCCGCGACGTGGCGGCGGGTCAACAGCGAACTGCGCTGGATGCGCCACGCCACCAGAAAGCTGCTGGGCATGGCGGCGCCGCCCGTGAAGCGCGTGTTCAGCATCAGGGACGGGAACATGGGCGGGCCCGAGGAGCGGGTGGACGGCAACGTGACCGAGCTCATGCTGCCCAGTGCCAAGAACTCGCCGTATCTGGTGATCATGGGTTCCTGCCTTGGCGCCATGCCCACGCTGGAGTCGGCCGCGACGCACTAGTACGTAAGATGCGGTGTCATGGGCGACGCTGTCGACGGGATCCTCGAGCAGTGGCGGCGCGAGCGGCCGGATCTCGACCTGTCGGCGATGGGCGTCTTCGGCCGGCTCGCACAGGTGATGAGGGTCCTGGAGCCGCAGGTCGACCAGGTCTTCACCAAGCGCGGGCTGCGGCAGGGTGAGTTCGACGTGCTGGCCGCGCTGCGCCGGGCCGGGCCACCGTACACGCTGATTCCGTCGGAGCTGTCCGCGGTGCTGATGATGTCGCGAGCCGGCATGACCAACCGGCTCGACCGGCTGGAGGCGGCGGGGCTGGTCGAGCGCAGCCTCGACCCCGCCGACCGGCGGAGCTTCCGCGTCCGGCTGACCGATGAGGGCCTGCGGATCATCGACGAGACGCTCACCGAGCACGCCGCGAACCTGGCCCGTCTGGCCTCCCCCCTCACCAGCGAGGACACCGAGACGCTCGCCACGATATTGCGCAAGTTGCTCGATGGACCGCTTGGTAAGCCTGGGGGCCGAGAGGCTTAATGTGGTCGGAAAAATGCCAATTGCCTGTGATAACGCCGCACAGCGGGCAGTTTTCCTGTGTGACCAGCGGCTTGCGAATCGAGACGATCCGGCATCTTCATTGCACGGTGCTGCGCGCCAAGGGCGAGCTCGACCACGCGGGCCGGGTCCGGTTCAGCGCCTGCATCAACGCCGTGTGGGACTGGTCGGAGGGGCCCGTCCTGGTGCTCGACCTGGCTGATCTGGACTTCTTCGATTCGTCGGTCATCGGGGTGCTCGCGATGGCCATGCAGCGGATGGAGGAGGAGAGAAGCGGCCGCATCATCCTGGTGCGGCCCTCCAGCCACCTGCTGTCGGTGCTGCGGCTGACCGATCTGCTGTCACATGTGGAGCTGCGGGGGAGCGTCGAGGAGACGGTGGCCGAGCTGATGCTGCAGTCGGCAGCGGCCGCCGCCTCGCGCGAATCCGAGGCGGCGGCCGGAAGAGATCACAACCCGTAGGCCTCCAGCAGCCGCAGCCACACCTCGCTCACCGTCGGGAAGGACGGGACCGCGTGCCAGAGACGGTCGAGCGGCACTTCGGCCGTCACGGCGATCGTGGCGGAGTGCAGCAGGTCGGACGCGCCCGGCGCGGCGAACGTGACGCCGAGAAGCACCTTCCTGTCCTCGTCCACCACGGCCCTGGCCCGGCCGCGGTAGCCCTCGCCCATCAGGTATCCCCCGCTGACCGCCCCCATGTCGTAGTCGACCACGCGCACCCGGAACCCGTCGGCACGAGCCACCGCCTCGGTCCGGCCGACCGCGCAGATCTGCGGATCGGTGAAGACGACCTGCGGGGCGCCGTACGCGTCCGCCAGATCCCGCATCGCGGACAGCTCGTCACCGCGGGCCCGCGCGGCGATCACGTCACCGCAGATCCTGGCCTGGTACTTGCCCATGTGGGTGAGGAGCGCGCGCCCGTTGACGTCGCCCACGGCGTACAGCCAGCCGTCGGAGATCGCGGTGGCCCGCATGCTGTCGTCCACCTCGACGTACTCGCCGTTGGGCAGGCCTACCGTGCTGAGCCCGAGGTCGCGGGTCGCGGGCCGGCGGCCGGTCGCCACCAGCAGCTCGTCGGCCTCCAGCGGCGGCCCTTCGGACAGGTGCACCGTCACCTTTCCGCCGCGCTCCGGGCGCTCGACCCCGACGACCTCCACGTGGGTGCGAACCTCGATGCCCGACTCCGCGAACGACTCGGCCAGCATCTCTCCCGCGAACGGCTCCATCCTGCCCAGCAGCCCGCCGCCGCGCACCAGCACGGTGGTCTGCCGCGCGCCGAGCCCGTGCATGGCCTGGGCCATCTCACAGGCGACCACGCCGCCGCCGAGCACGGCCAGGCGGTCGGGGATGGAGTTGGTCACGGTCACGTCGTGGCTGGTCCAGGGCTCCGCCTCGGCCAGCCCAGGGGTGGGCGGTATGGCGGGCGTGCTGCCGGTGGCCAGCACGACGGCCTGCCGGGCCGTCAGTACGCGTTCGCCGCCGTCCTCGGTGGTGACGCGTACGCGCTTGGGGCCGTCGAGCCGCCCGCGCCCACGTACGAACTCGGCCGGCACACCCTCGATCCACCGCACCTGGCCGGAGTCGTCGAAGTGCGAGATGGCCTCGTCGCGCCGGGCCAGCACGGCGGCCACGTCGACGGGCCCGAGCGACAGCCCTGGGGCCCGCGCCACCTCGCCCGCCAGATCGACCGGTCGCAGCAGCGCCTTGCTCGGGACGCACGCCCAGTAGGCGCACTCGCCGCCGGCCAGCCGCTCCTCGACGATCGCCGCGGTCAGTCCGCCGCGCACTGCCCGGTCCACGACGTTCTCGCCGGCGGGACCGGCGCCGATCACGATGACGTCGAACTCGTCAGCCACCCTGCCTCCAGAAGCACTCGCCTGTGAAATGCACTCTTTCATGCCGGAGCTCCCACCTCGTCGCGACGCGGCGGCTCGCGTGCCGTTCGCGGGAGGGGGCAGGGAACGTCACGCTGCGTTCACCCAGGGGTCGTAACGTGCCCACATGGTTGATCGTTACCCGACGTCGGTGCCGTACCGGCAGCGGACGGATGGTTATCACACGTACCGGATCCCCGCGGCGGTGGTGACCGGGGCGGGCACGGTGCTGGCGTTCGCGGAGGGGCGGTACGTCTCGGCCGGGGACTCCGGCCACATCGACATCGTGCTCAAGCGGTCCACGGACGGCGGCAGGACGTGGGGCGCCCTGCAGGTGGTCGCCACGGAGCCGCGCCGGGGCACCGCGGGCAACCCGGCGGCCGTCGCGCTGGCCGACGGCCGGATCGTGCTCGTCCACGTCAGGCAGGGCCCGTCGGTCACGGAAGACAAGATCAGGCGCGGCCAGGTGTCCGCGGCTGACGGGCGGCGGGTGTTCGTCCAGGTCAGCTCGGACGACGGGGTCACCTGGCCGGCGCCTCGCGAGATCACCGGCAGCGTGAAGCGCGCCGAGTGGCGCTGGTACGCGACCGCTCCCGGGCACGCGGTCGAGCTGCGGCACGGCCCGCACGCCGGGCGGATCGTGGTGCCCGGCAACCACTCGCTGCCGCCCGCCGGGTCCGACAACGGGACCGAGGGCAAGTACGACGGCGGTCATGCGCTGCTGAGCGACGACGGCGGCCAGACGTGGCACATCGGATACGTCGACGACAACCCCGACGGGTACGTCAACGTCAACGAGACCACGGCCACCGAACTGCCGGACGGGCGCCTCTACGTCAACGCCCGCACCGACTCCACCGCGCCCGGCACCAGGGCCGACGCGTACTCCTCCGACGGCGGGCAGACGCTGGACCAGCCCTTCCGCCCCCAGGCGGGGCTGGCCGGACCGGTGGTGGAGGGGAGCGCGCTGTGGTGCTCGTCGCCGGACGTGCTGCTGTTCTCCGGGCCCGCCGCCCCGGATGCCCGGGCGTTGATGACGGTACGGGCCAGCGGCGACCTCGGGGTGACCTGGCGGGTCGCGCACACGGTGTCGGGGCTGCCGGCCGCCTACTCCGACCTGGTCAGGGTGGACGGGGACACGGTGGGGCTGCTGTTCGAGACCGGCAACTTCGGGCCGTACGAGATCATCGCCTTCCGCCGCCTCCCCGTAGCCGAACTGACCCCCTGATTCCGCGCCCCGGGCCGCGGGAGTCAGGTGGCGAGGGGGTTGCGCAAGGTCGTCCAGCTGTCGCCGGGCGGTGCGCCCTCCAGGCGTGCGAGCAGGTGGGCCTTGACCGTGATGTGCGTCCCGAACAGCGCCTTGCGGTCCTCGGCGCCGGGCAGCTCGTCGAACGCGTCACGTGCCGCGGCGGCCACGACGTCCCAGAGGCGCGACTCGGCGGCCCGGTCGCCGCGGCAGAGGAGCGCGATCAGGCTGCCGAACGTGGTGCCCACGAGCCCGCCGAAGAGCTTGGCGTGCAGGATCTCGGGGTCGTCGGCGAGCAGCCTGACGCTGACCGGCGGGAGTTCGATGCCGTTGCGGGCGAGCCGGGCCGGGCTGATCCTGACGTCGGCCAGGTCGCGGTAGACCAGCCGGTACGGCATGCCGTCCCGGTCGAGCTCCACCAGCAGGTTCTGGCCGTGCGCCTCGAGCGCCACGCCGAGCGCCAGCAGGCCCAGGGCGTCCCTCAAGGCCAGCCGGGCGAACGCGGTCAGCCACGCCACCGGGTCGCGGACCATCGCGGGGGTGACCGCCGCGACGGGGATGGCGGCCCCCGTCGGCTCGCGCAGCATGGCCGCCAGGTCGGGGCTGTGCCTGCCCTTCACCTTCGCGGCGGCCCCAGCCAGGTAGCGGGCGATGCGCGGCCGTCCCCCCTGCCGGGCGGACAGGGTGGTGAGCAGGTGCGAGAGGTTGACGCAGTCGCGGACCGAGCCGGGCGAGATGTCCCTGACGCCGGACGTCATCCGGGTGCTGAAGGCCGTCTTGATGTGCGGGCCGCCGTCGAGAGGGGCGAGGGTGCGTACGGACATGAGCGGACGGGCCGGGACGGCGCCGGTGACGTGCGGGCGCAGGCCCAGGCGGTGCAGGACGTGGGCGCTCTGCCAGGGATGCACGGGGAGCAGGAGCCGGTCGCCGTCCATGAGGGAGTCCGGCCACGGGCCGGAGATCAGGCAGTCCGCGGCGGGGACCGCGAGCAGGTCCAGGTGGACGACCGGCCGGTGCTCCGGCATGTACGCGAGCTGCTCGGCCACGGAGACGCCGGGACGGCTGCGGCAACCCGGGTGGTAGGGGTGGCCGTCCACCACGCTCTGCTCGTGATCCTCGGGAGTGGCCGGGGCGCGGGCCGGTTCCGCGCGGGACAGCGCCAGGGAGGCCACGCTGTTGTCCAGGTCCTCGACCAGCGGGCCCGTGCCCGGCAGGCCGAGAGCGGCCAGCAGCTCGGCCGGGTGCGTGTACGGGTGGCCGTTCAGCCAGAGTGCGGGCTCGCCCCCGAGGTCGTACGGCTCCCGTGCCCGGCCCATGAGCCTGCGCCCGTCCGCCAGCGGGATCTGGACCCGTGGACACTCCGAGGCCCCCGCGGGCGAGCCCGCCGTGCCGGGAAGCGGTCCCAGCAGACCGGGGAGCGGCTCGTACAGGAGGCTGCGCCAGAGGCGGCCCAGGACGGCGGCGCGCGCGTCTGGGAGGGCCGCCATGTACGCGGCGGACAGATCCGGGCGCACGAGGGCCAGGTCGGCCGCGAACTCCGCCTCCCAGCGCCTCATATTTCCCAGCTTTCCCAGAAACAAGCCTGATAGCTACCCTTGTGGCACTAATGGGGACAAAGGGTATGGATAAGGTCGCCATGACAGCTACCGACGACCTTCTCCCTCTCTCGCGGGAGGCACGAAGAGAAGCCGCAGCCCTCGCGGTGACGGCACTGCTCAACTGCCTGATGCGCGAGGTGGCCCGTTCCGCGTGGGACGGTGCTTTCCTGCTGCCCGCGACCGGACACGTCCTACGTGCCGACGACGGGCGGTTCCCCGGCAGGCCCGCGCTCCACACGCCGGACGGCTGGTGCCCGCTGTCGCTGGACGACCTGGTCGCGCTGACGGCCGCCGAGCTGCGCGCCGGCACGGGGGTGGCCAACGACGAGTTGCCCGCGGAGATCGCGCACAGCCGGGACGTCATGGCCGCCCTGCTGGTCGCCAGGCGGACCGCGACGCCGCCCGCGGACCCGTACCTGCGCTCCGAGCAGGCCCTCGTCGCGGGCCACCGCTACCACCCCGCGCCCAAGGCCCGCGGCGGTGCGAATCCTGGAGGCTGGCTCCCGTACTCGCCGGAGGCGCACGCGAGCTTCACGCTGCCGCTGCTCGGCGTGCCCGCGGAGCGGCTGGTCGAGGAGGGGGACGCGAGCGCGCTCGACCGGCTGGGCCCGGCGCCGGGCGACGGCCTGGCCCTGCTGCCCGCGCATCCCTGGCAGGTGGAGCTGCTTGGCGGTCCGCCGCTGCGCGACCTGGGCGTCACGCAGGCCGTGGCGTGGCCGACCTCGTCGGTTCGCACGGTGTACCTGCCGGAGCCTGACCTGTTCTGCAAGTTCAGCCTGGACGTTCGGATCACGAACGACATCCGGCGGCTGTGGCTGCACGACCTGAAGAAGCTGGCCGCGGTCGCCGACCTCGTGGGGCACGCGTTCGACGACCTGCCGGAGCACGTGTCCCGCCCCGCCGTCCTGCGCGACCGCGGCTACCGCAGCGCGGAGCTGGGCCGGGACGGCGGAGAGGCGCTGGCGGTCATCGTCCGCGACGGGCTGCGCGAACACCTGCGCCCGGGGCTGACGGCGCTGCTGGCGGCGGGGATCAGCGAGGGTTTCCCCGGCAACCCGATCGACGGGCTGGATGAGGACCGGGCGCTCGCGTGGTGGGGGCGCTACCTCGATCACGTGGTGCCCCCGGTCCTGCACGCCTACTTCCGCCACGGGATCGTGCTCGAATGCCACCTGCAGAACGTGCTGATCGCGGTGGACGGGCACGGCGGCCCCGCGCAGGCGGTCTTCCGCGACCACGAGGGGATCAAGCTGCTCGCGGAGCGGCACCCGCTGCTGCCGGGCATAGATGCCTCGTACGGGTGGGAGCGGCTGGTGTACTGCCTGGTGACCAACAACCTCTTCGAGATCGCAGGGGCTCTGGCGGACCGCCATCCGGGACTGCGAGGGGAGCTGTGGGCGCGGGCCAGGGAGGTGTTCTCCGCCTGCGGCAAGGACCACGGCGATCCGGATCAGCTGCGTGACCTGCTGTCCGCCACGCACGTTCCGGCCAAGGCCAACCTCCTGCTGCGCTGGCTGGACGCCCCGGGCGGGGACATGCGGTGCGTGCCCGTGCCGAACCCGCTGAGCCTCGGCCATTTCAGGGAAGCGAGCGCATGCGGCCGATGATGGCCGTGGTCGAGTGGTCGGACAGGTAGCCGAGCACCCGCACCTCGCCCCCCAGCGAGCGGACCAGCGGCGCCTCGGGCAACATCTCCGCGGTGTAGTCGCCGCCTTTCACGTAGAGCTCGGGGCGGATCATCCTGAGCAGCCGTTCGGGCGTGTCCTCGTCGAACTCCGTCACGTAGTCCACGTCGTTCAACGCCGCCAGCACGGACATGCGGTCCTCGCACGGATTGAGCGGGCGGCCCGGCCCCTTCAGCCTGGCCACGCCGGCGTCGCTGTTGACGGCCACCACCAGCACGTCGCCGAGCTGGCCCGCCTGCTCCAGGTACGTCACGTGCCCCCGGTGCAGCACGTCGAAGCAGCCGTTGGTGAACACCACCCGCTCGCCCCTGCGCCGGTGCTCGTCCAGGAGCTGGGCCAGGCGCTCGGCCGTCTGGACCGTGCCCTCGTGGCGGTGCAGGGCGCGCAGCAGCTCGTACCGGGTGCAGACGGCCGTCCCCTGCCGGCACACGACGACACCGGCCGCCGCCTGGCCCGCCTCCGCGGCCTCCTCCGGCGACGCGCCGCCGGCCAGCCAGAGCGCGAACGCGGCCGTATAGGTGTCGCCCGCGCCCGTGGCCATGTGCTGGGGCACTGGCCGGGCATAGGTGCGGTACGGCGGGCGGCCGCTCCTGTGCAGCAGCGTGCCCTCGCCGTCCAGCGTGGTCACCACCATCCCGGCGCGGGTCAGCTCCATGAGCTGGTCGGAGCGGGCCGACAGGTACGCCAGGCGGTCGGCCGGCTCGTCCGCGTCGCCCAGCAGGCTTACGACCTCGGCGTAGTTCGGCAGGACGACGGCGGGAGCGCATTCCCCCCACGGCGCGACCGCGTGCGCGTCCACCACCAGCAGAGGGAGCCCGGTGAGCGCCCGGCGCACGGCCGGGGTGAACACGCCGCCGCCGTAGTCGCACGCGACCACCACGTCGGCGCCGCGCACGGCCTCGCCCAGCCGTCCGAGCAGCTCCCGCTCGGTCCGCTCGGGGAGCACGCCGAGGTCCCCCTCGTCGTAGCGGGCGGTGAGCTGGCCGCCGCTGACCAGCCGCCGCTTGTGCGTGGTACGCCGGCCCGGCACGGTCACCAGGTCCGTCTCGACGCCGAGCAGGTGAAGCGACTGCACGAGCTTGTCCCCGCAGGCGTCGTCGCCCACGGCGCCCAGGAGTCGTACGCGGGCGCCGAGGGCCACGAGGTTGGCGGCGGTGTTGGCGGCCCCGCCAGGCGCGTCCTCGGTGGCCTCCAGGCTCATCACGGGCACGGGCGCCTCCTGCGCCAGGCGTTTGGCCGAGCAGCGCAACCAGGAGTCGAGCATGACGTCGCCGACGACCACGGCGCTGATGGTCCTCTCTGTGCCCATGTGGAGCGAATACCTGAGAAAGCGCTGCTCAAACCCGGTTTATCCGCAACCGCTCGCCCCCGCGGAGGTTCCCCCGCGGAGGTTTACGCGCCCATCGCCACGAGGCGGCTTCCCCCCGAGGGACCTCCCACCCTGAAAAGGACCCCAGCCGAAGTGCGGTGGGACGTGAGGATGCGGCGCGGCAGGTTAAACGCCCGACCTCCCTGGGTAGCCGGGCGCCCATGCGAGCCACATCTGGGCTGGTCGAAAGGGTCGAGCGGATCGCCGTGCTACGAGCCAACGCGCTCGGCGACTTCTTGCTGGCCGTCCCCGCTCTGAAAGCGCTCAAACGGGCTTATCCCGGCGCCCGCCTGACTCTGCTCGGCACCCCATGGCACGCGGAGTTCCTCGAGGGCCGCCCGGGGCCGGTGGACGACGTGGTGGCGCTGCCGCAGATCACGGGCTTGTCGACGCAGGACGGCGGGTACCCGGCGCCGGAGGAGCTGTGCGAGGGGCTGCGGGCGCGCCGGTTCGACCTGGCGGTGCAGATCCACGGCGGCGGGCGCTACTCCAACCCGTTCATCCGCCGGCTGGGCGCCAGGGTGACGGCCGGAATGCGCGCTCCCGGGGCGGAGAGCCTGGACCGCTGGGTGCCGTACACGGACTACCACCACGAGACCCTGCGCTTCCTCCAGGTGGCCGCGCTGGTCGGCGCGGTGGCGGACGGCCTGGAGGCGCGGGTGGCCGTGACCGGAGACGACCGGGCGGAGCTGGCCCGGGCGCTCGGCGAGCCGCCGCGAGGGCTGGTGGCCCTGCACCCGGGCGCGAGGGACCCGCGCCGGCGCTGGCCGGTGGAGCGCTTCGCCGAGGTGGCCGACGGGATCGACCGCCCCGTCGCCGTCACGGGCACTCCGGAGGAGAAGGGCCTGGTGATGGGCGTGGTCGGCGCGATGCGCCGGCCCGCGATCCCCGTCGTCGGCGCGCTCGGCATCGGCGGCCTGGCGGCGCTTTATGAGCGATGCGATCTGGTGATCGCCAATGACACGGGCCCGCGTCACCTGGCCGCCGCCGTCGGCACGCCCACGGTCGCCGTCTACTGGTGTGGCAACCTGATCAACTTCGGGCCGCTCAGCAGGGACAGGCACCGGCCGCTGATCTCGTGGACCACGGCCTGCCCGATCTGCGGTGCCGACGGCATGGACCGGCGTGCCGAGCGCTGCCCGCACGACCTGTCGTGGGTGACCGACGTCTCGGTGGACAGTGTGATGGAGCAGGTTCGCGATCTGCTGGACGCATAGCGAGGGCGGGCCCCGGGCGTCTGACAGGGTGACATCAATCCCCTGGAGGTGATCGTGGACGCCGCGGACGAGCAGCGTTTCCGCGAGTTCGTCTCTGCGCGCTCTCCCGCCCTGATGCGGCTCGGGTTCCTGCTCACCGGTGGTGACCAGCACGCGGCCGAAGACCTGGTGCAGACCGCGCTGGCGAAGCTGGCGAGCAGGTGGCGGCGGGTGGAGGCGCCCGAGGCGTACGCCAAGCAGATCATGTACCGCCAGCAGATCAGCTGGTGGCGGGCGAGCACGCGGCGCGGCGAGGTGGTGCAGGCGACGCCGCCCGAGCTGGCAGGCCAGGACCTCAACCACCAGAGCGAGCTGCGCATGGTGCTGCGGACGGCGCTGGCCAGGCTCACCGCGCGGCAGCGCACGGTGCTGGTACTGAGGTATTTCGAGGATCTGCCCGAGCAGGACGTCGCACGGGCGCTGGGCTGCTCCGTCGGCACGGTCAGGAGCACGGCCCACAGGTCGCTGGCCCGCCTGCGTGAGATCGCCCCCGAGCTGGCCCAGGAACTGGAGGTGGCCAAGTGACCTCACTGCTTCGCGACACCCTGCGGGAGTGGGCCGACGAGACGAGGGTGCCGCACGACCTGGCCGACCGGGCGCTACGGAGGCGTGCCTGGAAGCCCGCGGGCGTGGTGGTGCTGGCCGTGGGGCTGGTGGCGGCGATCGCCGTGTCCGCCGTGGGCCTGCGCGGCACTCAGCCGGCTGCGCATGACCCTCAGGCCACCATGCACGCGGCCACCGGCGTCACGCTTCCCCCTCGTCCCTCGCCCGCGCCGACCGACGTACGGGCCGACACGGAGCACAGCCCGCCGGCCAAGCTGATCGCCGCGGGCCGCATGGCCGTCTCCGCCTACTACACCACCAGACGGGAGCAGGTCTCGGACAACGAGCAGCGGATCAGGTACACGTGGTCGTTGTACGACCCGCGTAACGACGGCTACGAGGAGACCGCGTGGGCCTGGGTTGACGCGGCCCCGGGGCTGCAGGTCGCGGCCGTGCTCGAGGGCGAGGGGATCAGCAAGCGGCTGGGGATCCTCGACATGAACACCCGGCAGATCCTGAAATGGATCGATCTGGAGCACCCGGTGGGGTCGGTCTCGTGGTCACCCGACGGCACCAAGGTCCTGGCCACCGCTTACTCCAGCTACCCGGACATCCTGAAGGGGAAGGGCGACCAGGCAGCGCCGCCCGGGAACAGCCCGCGTACCGGCTACTACATCGTCGACGTCGAGGCGGGCACGGCCGACTACCACGAGCTGCCGCCGATGTCCGACGGGATGCTCACCAACGAGAAGATCTTCAATGGCAACGGCCGCCAGGACCTCGGCTGGAGCCTGGACGGCACCATGCTCTGGGCGCCTACGAGCACGATGCCGGACCGGCTCTTCTACAGCCTCGACGGCGAGCAGCGTGAGGCGCCAAAGAGGGACCAGTACGTGGACTACACGGGCATCTCGGCGACCTCGCCGAACGGCCGCCTGGTGCTGGGCCGTGACGTGCCGGCCGATCCCGTCGGAGGGCAGAAGGTCCTGCAGTTGCACGCCTGGGCGGACGACGACAACGTCATCGCGCTGGGCTGCGCCGGGTCGTGCGAGAACGAGTTCGACAACGGGATGGTCCTGGTGAGCGTGGATGGGAAGCGGATGACCCAGCTCACCGCCAACCGTGACACCAACAAGGACGGCGCCTGGCGATGGGTCCTGACCCCTAGGTAACTAGACCGAACGTTCTCAAATGTGTTAGCTTGACGCCGTGGCGAGGAGCAAGGAGTTCGATCCCGAGGTCGCGTTGCAGAAGGCCCTTGAGCTGTTCTGGGAGCGCGGATACGAGGCCACGTCGATGGCGGACCTCGTGGAGCACCTCGGGATCGCGCGGGCGAGCATCTACGGGACCTTCGGTGGCAAGCACGAGCTCTACCTGAAGGCGTTGGAGCGTTACCTGGGGCAGCGCAACGTGGTCGAGCCGTTGTCCCAGCCGGGGCCCGCGCTGCCCGCGATCAGGGCGTTCCTCGACTCATACGTGGCGGAGTGCCTGGCGGACGAGCTGCGGCGGGGCTGCATGGTGGTGAACTCGGCAGTGGAGTTCGCCTCGCGTGACGGCGCCGTGGCCGCGAAGGTGGCGGCGAGCTGGGCCGAGTTGGAGACCGCGCTCGCCGCCACCCTCGTCAGGGCACGCGCCCAGGGCGAGATCCCGCCGGAGAAGGACCCGTACGCGCTGGCCAGGTTCCTGCTCGTGCTGCTGCAGGGCCTCAGGGTGCTCGGCAGGGCCGACCCCGACCCGCGCCGGCTGCGTGACGCGGTCGAACAGGCCATGGTCGCCGTTCAAATTTGAGAACGATTGGTATGGAATAGATGAGCCGTTTCGAAGGCAAGGTCGCTCTGGTCACCGGCGCGAGCGGCGTTCTGGGGCGCGCCGCCGCGCTGGCATACGCGCGCGAGGGCGCGGCGGTGCTGGTCGCCGGGCGCGACGCCGCCCGGCTGGCCGAGGTCGTGAAGCTGATCGAGGAGGAGGGCGGGCGGGCGAGCGCGTTCGCCGTGGACATCACCGACTCGGCCGAGGTCGCCGCCATGGTTGAGGCCGCGGTCACCCGGTACGGAGGGCTCCACGTCGCTCTCAACGCGGCCGGGATCTTCGGCACGCTGGCGCCGCTGGCCGACTACGACGAGGACACCTGGGACCAGGTGCTCGCGGTGAACCTCAAGGGCGCGTTCCTGTCGATGAAGCACGAGATCGACCACATGCGCGCGCACGGCGGCGGCGTCATCGTCAACGTGGCCTCCAACCTCGGCGCGCACTGGCGGCTGCCCGGAGCGGCCGCGTACGCCGCCTCGAAGGCCGGGGTGAGCTTCCTGACCCGCACGGCCGCCCGTGACCACATCGCGGACGGGGTGCGGATCAACGCCGTCAGCCCCGGTCCGATCGACTCGCCCATGTCGACGCGCCCCGGGGAGACCCGGGAGGAGCGGGACGAGCGCATGAAGGGTGCGCTGCCGATCGGCCGGGTCGCCACGCCGGAGGAGGTCGCCGCCGCGGCGCTGTGGCTGTCGTCGCCGGAGTCCGCCTTCGTCGTGGGCCAGGACCATGTGATCGACGGCGGCGCCACCGCCTGACCTCTGACAGAGGTACGGCTCGCGCCCCCGCTGCGGAGAGGGCGCGAGCCGTACGAGCCGGTCTGTCAGACCCGGCTGATGCGGACCGCGTCGGCGATGACGAGGCCCGTTCCCGAGGTCCATCGGCTCACGCCGACGGCGTTGTAGGTGCCGGCGTTGAGCGAGAAGGTGCCGAGGCTCTTCCAGGCCCCTCCGCCGGAACGTTGGTCGACGTAGACCGTCTGGTTGCCGCTCGACGTCGCCACGATGTACGGCGCCGAGCTGTTGTACCCGGGATCGTCCGGATACCAGACCTCGACCCGGTACGTGCCCGCGCTGGGGATGGCGGCCGAGTACCACGCCGGGTCGCTGGCGGCGACGGGGTCGGCGAAGCGGTAGTCGGCGCCGTAGCGCTGGCTGGAGTAGGTGGAGGTGCCCCAGTTCGCGCTGGCGGTGAACTGGCCGGAGGTGCTGTTGTCGATGGTCGTGGACCACGACGGGGTGCCGCCACCGGTCACGTAGTTCATGTACGTGGTCCAGTTCCAGTACGGGCCCGGGTCGGTGTGGTCCGCGCCGGGCACCTCGACGTGACCGATGATGTGGCTGCGGTCCTTCGGGATGCCGTACTTGTCGCAGATGGCCTTGGTCAGGGCCGCGGACGCCCGGTACATCGCGTCGGTGAACCACGAGGCCTCACTGACGTAGCCCTCGTGCTCGATCCCGATGGACCTGGTGTTGTAGGTCCAGTTGCCGGCGTGCCAGGCGATGTCCTTGTCGCGCACCATCTGGGTGATGGCGCCGTTGGAGGACTTGACCACGTAGTGGGCGGAGACCTGCGCGGCGGAGTTCTGGAACCAGGAGATGGTGCCGGCGTACGAGCCCTGGGTGACGTGGATGATCACCCGGTCGATGGCGTAGCTCGACTCACGGCTGGAGACGGTGTAGTTGCTGGAGCTGGCGGCCACCCATGCCGCCGGCGGGTAGTCGGGGCTGGCCACTTCCGCCTGCGCGTTCAGCTGGCGGGCGTTGGCGAGGTCGCCCCGGTCGGCGGTGATCTCCTGCGGCTTGACCTGCACGCCGCGGATGTCGATGCCGAGGCCGAGCTGCTCGTACACCGCGTCGGCGTAGAGCCGGGCCAGCTCGGGCGAGGGGGCGTTGCCGTACTTGGCCACGGCCTGGTACCAGCGGCCGATGTCCTTCTTGGCCGTCTCGTCGAGGCCCAGCGCGTCGGCCTGGGCACGCAGCACGGCCGCGCCGCCGAGGATGTTCGCCTCGTCGTCGGCCTTCAGCTTCTCGACCGGGAGCTTGGTGAGCTCGGCGGCCTTCTCGAGCGAGTGGTTGGTCGGGTTGCTGACCAGGTGCATGACGCCGTAGCCGCCGCTGGCGCTGGGCTCGCCCTTGTGCCCGTCAAGGTGGGTCTCGGCATAGCCGAGCGCGACGAGCAGGTCACGGGGCACGCCCTGCGCGGCCGCCGCCTTGGCGAAGGCGGCTTGGAGCGGGCTGTCCTTGGCCACCGCGAGGGCGGGCTGGCCTGCGGCGATGAGGAGGACGGCGAGGATCGAGGTGGCGAGGGCGGCTAATCGCGTGTGGGCGAGAGTCATGGGTGCTCCTCGTTGGGGGTGACGGGTGCAACGTAAGACATCTCCTGACTAATGTCGATAATTGACATTACTGCCGTGTTAGGTGAAACTTTCCGCCCGCTCTCCCGTCGCCCTGGGTTGCGGTCCTTTGACGGAAGTTGTGAAAACTATTGCGCTTTCATCTGATCGCGCTGAAACTTCCTTTCGTGACCGCGCTCCTGCGTACCGTCCTGGCGGCGCTCACCGCCGCACTCGTCAGCATCGTGGCCCCCACCTCCTCCCCAGCCGCCGCCCTGGCCTGCACGACCGATCCCGCCACCCCGAAGCGGCAGCTCAGGGCCATGTGGATCTCGTCGGTGGCGAACATCGACTGGCCCAGCCGCACGGGACTGAGCGCGTCGGCGCAGCAGGCCGAGTTCCGCGCCTGGCTGGACCTGGCCGTGCAGAAACGCATGAACGCCGTGGTGGTGCAGGTCAGGCCCACGGCTGACGCGTTCTGGCCCTCGCCGTACGAGCCGTGGTCGCAATGGCTGACCGGCACCCAGGGCGGGAACCCCGGGTACGACCCGCTGGCCTTCATGGTCAGCGAGGCCCACGCCCGCAACTTGGAGTTCCATGCGTGGTTCAACCCGTACCGGATCGCCAACGACGACGACCCGAGCAAACTCGTGTCCACGCATCCGGCGCGGCAGCATCCCGACTGGCGCTTCGCGTACGGCGGGAAGCTCTACTACAACCCCGGGATCCCCGAGGTGCGGGACTTCATAGAGACCGCGATCATGGACGCCGTCTCCCGGTACGACCTGGACGGCGTGCACCTCGACGACTACTTCTACCCCTATCCGGTGAGCGGCGAGACCATCCCCGACTCCGCCACGTACGCTCAGTACGGCGGCTCGTTCGGCAACGTCGGCGACTGGCGGCGGAACAACGTCAACCTGCTCGTACGCGAGCTCGGCCAGCGCATTCACGCCGCCAAGCCGCACGTGTCGTTCGGGATCAGCCCCTTCGGCATCTGGCGCAACGCCGCGACGGACCCGCTCGGCTCGCGTACCTCGGGGCTGCAGTCGTACGACGCGATCTACGCCGACAGCAGGCAGTGGGTGAAGCAGGGCTGGGTGGACTACCTGTCGCCCCAGATCTACTGGCACATCGGCTTCTCCACGGCCGCTTACGAGGTGCTCACCGCCTGGTGGTCCGATGTGGTGCGGGGCACCGGCGTGCAGCTCGTGGTCGGCCAGGCCGCCTACCGCGCCGGAGCCTCCGGGCAGGACGCCGCCTGGCAGGACCCGGCGGAGCTGAGCGACCACCTGACCGACAACCGGCAGCATCCCGAGGTGGTCGGGGACATTTTCTTCAGCGCGAAGGACGTCAAGGCTGACCGGATCGGGGCGATCACCCGGCTGGTGAACACCCACTACACCCGTCCCGCGCTGTTGCCGGCCCGCGGTTCGGCGGCCGCGCCGTCCGCCCCCGCTCTCACCTCGGCCGTTCAGGGCTCGAACGGCGTCCAGCTCGCGTGGACGGGCTCGGGCACGTCGTACGCGGTGTACCGGGTGGACGGGTCGCAGTCCACGGCGGACCCGTGCTTCTTCGCCGACGCCCGGAACCTGATCACCACGACCCGGCAGACGTCGTTCACGGACACCGGCGCCTCCTCGGGCACCTACACCTACTTCGTCACCGCGCTCAACCGGACCCACCAGGAAAGCTCACCCAGCGCGGGCAAGGCGGTGGGAGGGACGGGCTTCAGCGTGGTGATCGACAATGCGGACGCGGGCTTCACCGCCAGCTCGAACTGGGGCACCTCCACCTACTCCGGGCAGCTGCACGGCACCGACTACCGCTTCGCCAATCCGGTCTCCGCCAGCGATCCCGCCTGGTATCGGGCGACCATTCCGAGCGCCGGGAGTTATCGGGTGGAGGTGTGGTATCCCGCCAACTCCGGGTACAACAGCGCGACCCCGTACATCGTGGCGGCCTCCGGCGGGAACCAGACGGTCGTCGTGGACCAGCGCAGCGGCGGCGGGCAGTGGCGGGTGCTGGGGACGTACACGCTGGCGGCGGGCACGTACAACGTGGTCGGCGTGAGCCGCTGGACCTCCACGACGGGCTACGTGATCGCCGACGCCGTTCGCATCACCAAGACATAGCCCTCTGGGCAGGGCCGGTGGGTGATCGTACGATGAGCCGGTGGACGGTGTCCGTCCGCGGCCGATCGACGCGGTCGCGGTCCTCGTCGCGGAGTGCTTGACGCCGGCGACCGGCTACACCGGTCCGGTCCTCGTGGTCCTGCTGGCGGCGGCGGTGCCGGTGCTGTGGATGCGCAGGGCGCCGCTCACCGTCGCCTGGGTCAGTGCGGGCACGGCTGTCGCCCTGCTCGCGCTGAACGTGATCGCGGGCGTGCCGCCGCCGGCCGGGGCGCTGATCTGGCCTCCCACGTGCGCGTTCGCCGCGTACGGCGTGATGGCGTACGCGGGGGAGCGCCAGAGCGGCACCCAGCGGTGGCTGCCGGTGATGGTCCTGGCCCTCGCGGTCCTGGCGCTCCCCGACCGGCTCCCCGTGATCTTCCGCACCGAGACGGCGATCGCGCTGGCCACCCTGTACGGCATGTACGTGGCCGTCCAGGAACGCCTGCGCCGCGAGCTGGCCGAACGGGACGAGCGGGTGGAGCGCGAGCGGCTGGCGGGTGAGATGCACGACGTCGTCACCCACCGGGTCAGCCGGATGGTGCTGCAGGCAGGATCGCTGGCCATGGCCGCGGGCGACGAGCGAGGCAGGGCGGCGGCGGAGGAGATCCGGGCGACGGGGGCCGAGGCGCTGGGCGAGCTGCGCCACATGGTGGCGCTGCTGCGGCGCGGCACCGGGGAGGGATTCGACCTGGGATTACCGCTGCCCGACCTCCGGTCGCTTGTCACCGAGTCCGCCTGCGCCGGGGTGCCCGTGGAGCTGGTGGTGGACGGGACGCCGGTGCCCGTCTCCGGAGTGGTGGGGCGTACCGCGTACCTGCTGGTCCAGGAGGCCCTCGCCAACGTCCGCAAGTACGCGGCCGGCGCGGAGGTGCGGGTGAGGGTCCGTTACCTCCCGGGATCGGTACGGATCGGCGTCCGCAACACCCCTGGCCGGCCGGACGCCTGGGTCGCGGCCACCGGCCCGGGGATGGGGCTGCTGGACCTGCGGCAGCGGGTGAAGGTGGCCGGCGGCACCCTGGAGGCGCGGGAGGACGGCGACGGCGGCTTCCACGTCGAGGCGACCCTGCCCACGTCGTAGGTCACCGCCAGTCGTTCAGCATCTGCTCGAAGTGGGTGGTCGCCTCCGCCGGGTCGTACCCGGGCATGGCCGCGCGCATGAGGTCCGAGAGCTGGCGGTCGACGTCCGCGCACGCCTCGCTCACCGCCGCGAGAGTCTCCTCCGCCAGCTCGTGGCTGGACAGGCGCAGCGCCCGTGGCCCGTACGTGACGTCCAGGACCTGGCCATTCAGGTCCACGCTCGCCTTGACCTGGCCCGACGCACGTTCGCCGGTCCCGACGATCTTTTCGAGGTCCTCCTGGGCCGTGTCCAGCCAGGCCTCCAGCTGCTCCTGCTGCCTGGCGACCTCCTCCAGGTCCTGTCCCCTGATGTCGGCCGGGTCGAAGTTGTGCTGGTACATCGCTCGCCTCCCGGGCCTAGAGAAGATCGCGGGCCACTTGCTCGACCCGTTCGCGCACGAAGGTCTCATCGAGCGGCTGCGGCATGGCCAGGGCACCGGCCTCAGCCTGGTCGACGATCTCCTGTGCTTTGCGTGCCGCCTCGTTCTGGGCCGCCCTGAGCACGGCCGCCACCTCGCGGCCCAGTGCCGCCTCGCCGTGCCTGAGCGCCCGCGGGTCGATGCGCAGGCGGGTCAGTCCGCCCTGGCCGTCGGCGGTCGCCTCGAGCAGGCCGTCCCTGCTCTGGGCCCGGCCTTCCAACTGCTGGATCGCGGCCTGCGCTGCCCGGAGGTCGCGGATGATTCGCTGGCCTTGGGCGACGTACTGGGCAAGATATTCGGCGTCGTTTTCCGGCGCAGGTGACGACATGTCGACCTCCGACTGTCAGAGAGCGGACAGCCGATGAGTCTAGACGCCTTCTTGTGTGATCTTGACGGTGAGATGTAGATCTCACGAACAGAAACCGTTGCCCGAACCGTGATATGTACCGATATGGTCCTTGTGTATGACGGGACTTGAGATCGCCTTGGGGGCGGTGGGGCAGGAGGCCTCGCGGATCAGGACCCACGGGGAGGAGTACGGCGCCGCGCTCGCGCCGATGCACGCACGCGGGGATGGCGTGTCCTCCTGGGGGGACGACGGCCTTTTCGCCGTATTCACCAGCACGTACGCCGAAAGTCGCGCTGTGTCGATGGCAGCCCTCTCCGGGCTCTCCGAGGAGATGGGCGGGACCGGCGACGGCCTGCAGGCCGTAGTCAAGAACACGGGCGACATCGAGGCCACCAACACCGAGACCATCCAGAACCTCGGCCGGACATGGGTGTGACACTTCCCCCGGAGGTCGCCGGGGTCATGCAGATGCTCGGGCCCTGGCCGAACTTCAACGAGGACGACGCCAGGCAGGAGCGCGACGCCGTACGCTTGGCACACGCGAACACGATCCCCGCCGCGACGGGGGCCGACTCGGCGGTCCGCGCCACTCAGCAGGTCTACCGCGGCGAGTCCGCCACCGCCATGCAGAGCCACTGGGAGCGTACGGGGACGCAGAACGGCCACGTCGCCCAGGCCAACGCCGCTCTGAAGTTGGCTCCCGCGGTAATCGAAGGCGCCGCGGTGGTGGTGTCGGCGGTGAAGGTCGCAGCGGGCACCCAGGCGGTCTACACCTCGGTCGAACTGGCCAGGCTGCTGGCGTTCGGCGGGGCGGTCGGAGCGACGGCCGCCACCGCACGCGTGCTCATGCGCCGCAAGATCGTCGGGAAGATCCTGCACGAGGGCAGCGAGGGCACCGGCAAGGTGATCGCCCCCATCGTGCGCCGCCGCATCACCGAGCCGATGCGCCGCGTCCTGGAGGGTTTGCGCCGCCCCGGCGGGCCGCGCCCGGCATTCGCGGGCGCGGGCGGCCGCACCGTGGGTCCGAGGGCGACGACCGGCCCTCGCCACGCGCGCGACTACATGGCCAAGATGGGCCGCGGCAACAAAAACGCGAGTAAAGGCGGCAACGGTCGTCGTGGCGGTGGCGGGCGTCGCGGCGGTAGCCCCCGCAACAGCACCGACGGCACGACGTCCCACGCAGCCGATCGTCAGGGCCAGCGGGGCATCAGCGACAACCAGGTCCGGGAAACGGTGGAGAACGGCCAGACGAGACCCGGCAACACGCCCGGCACCACCGTGCATGAGACCCAGAACGTCCGTGTTGTGACGAACAGCAAAGGTGGCATCGTGTCTGCTATCTGGAAGAAGAAGAAATAGCCGCAGCTGAAAGGCCTGACGTGCGGATCGAACGTGACGATGAGAATGACGTCGCCTATATCTATCTGGTGGAGGAGATAGGCCAGGGCGAGGCGGAGTCGCAGTTCCTGGTGGAGCGCGATGGAATGCCCGGCGAAGTGCTGCTGGACTTCGACGCGGGAGGCCGCCTGCTGGGGATCGAGGTCCTCGGAGCGTCGGCGATCCTGCGGCCGGAGACTCTCGCGTGGGCCGATGAGGACGATGACGACGACGAGCCGCCGTCTCCTCCTTTCCCCTCGGCGTACGGACCGGCCCTCCCGTAGGGCTGTGATGCCCGGGTTCGACCAGGGGCTGACCCGGGCTTCATACCAGGGAACGAACGAAAACGTCCTGAGGAAGGATGTCCGGCGCGGCCTCGCGGGCGAGTGTTGATTCCATGAATCGACTAGCCCGGACGGCCGCCCTATTCGTCGCGGTCGTCCTGCTCGCCTCGTGCGGCGCCCAGAGCACCCCCGCCCCGGCCGGTCACGCGGGGCACGCCGCCAGTGCTACGCCGGTCGCGGCCCCGCTGCGGACCGGCGAACGGTTCGCCGACCTCACGATGGCGGAGCCGTACACGCCGGCCCCGCCCAACGGCGGTACGGACGACTACCGCTGCTTCCTCATCGACCCCAAGCTGACGAGCAAGGTGTTCCTGACCGGCACCCAGTTCCGGCCCCAGAACCGCGACCTCGTCCACCACGCGATCTTCTTCAGGCTCGACCCCGAGCACGTCGCCGAGGCGCGCAAGCTCGACGACAGCACCCCCGGCCAGGGCTGGACGTGCTTCGGCGACTCGGGTGTCGACGGCGACTCATGGGTGGCGCACTGGGCCCCCGGCACCAGCGAGACGCTGCTCGACCCCAAGTACGGCTACGAGTTGGCGCCGGGCAGTCAGCTGGTCATGCAGGTCCACTACAACCTGCTGGGCGTGGAGGGAAAGACGGCCACCGACCAATCCGGCATCCGGCTCCGCCTCACCGACCAGACGCTGCGGCCCCTGCAGACCGCCCTGTTCCAGGCTCCGGTGGAGCTCCCCTGCACTCCGCAGGAGTCGGGACCCCTCTGCGACCGGGCCGCCGCGGTCAAGGACGTCGGCGCCAGGTTCGGCGACGAGCTCAGGGAGGAGGTGGCGATGCTCACCAAGTTCTGTGGCCCGTCCAAACCCGGGCCGACCCAGCACTGCGACATGCCCGTCCAGGGAGCCGCGACCGTCCACGCCATGGCGGGGCACATGCACCTGCTCGGCCGCTCCATCAAGGTCGAGCTCAACCCCGGCACCCCACAGGCCCAGACGCTCCTGGACGTGCCCAAGTACGACTTCGACGACCAGTCGCTGCGGGTCCTGCCCACGCCCGTCAAGGTCAAGCAGGGCGACGTCGTACGGGTGACGTGCACGCACGACGCGGGCCTGCGCGCTCAGCTGCCGCAGCTCCAGAAGCTGCCGCCGCGGTACGTGGTGTGGGGTGACGGGACCAGCGACGAGATGTGCCTGGGCATCGCCATCGTGACCCCCGGCTCCTAGACGGCGACGGGCCCGGCGCTCTCCCACCGGGTCAGCGCCGTCCTGTGCCCGGTCTGTGCACCGGTGCGCGGGTCGATCGCGAAGTCGCCGAACAAGGTGACCGTCTCCAGGCCGGCGGCGGCCGACCACAGCTCCGCCCGCCCGGTGCCGCCCGCCCGTTCGGCGCAGTGGGTCGCGATGATCGCGGCGGCGACGGCCTGAACGGCGGGATAGTCCGGTAGCTTCCCCGCCCTGTCGCGGTACGCGGCGAGGAAATCCCCCTCGGAGATCCCCACGGCTGCCTCGCCCCCCAGGCCGGGGAACCACTGCCCGATGCCGTAGATCCCGCGAGGGTCGCCGACGGCCGCGCCGAACTCCCGCACCCCCGCGGCCACGGCACAGACGACGCGCGAACGCCCGGCCCTCTTGACGACCTCGACGTCCTCGTCGAAGGACCCGGCGGACAGGAGATTCCAGGAGTCCTCCACCAGCCCGCCGCGGACCACCGGAATGCCCTGCTCGTTCGCGGCCCGCGCGGCGCCCTCCGCCACCTGCCGGGCGAAGCCGCCCTTGCCGTGCACGATCCTGAGCGGGCTCCGATCGCCCGTCTCCACGAGGTGGCGGATGAACGGCTCGGCGTACCGGCTCGCCGGCGTCAGCACCGAGACGACATGCCCGGGGCGCGCCGCCTGCACGTTGTCACCCGAACCGCCGTGGTTCCAGATCAGCTGGTCCAGCGCGGCACCGAGGCCGGCCGCTCTCCGCATGAGCTGCGTCGAGTACGGCCCCAAAAGGAGGTCGCACTGCCCCGCCAACCGGGGAAGTATGACGTCCAGGGTCCCCGGTTCGCTGCAGTCGTCCTCGACGATCAGCTCCACGGACGGGTTGAGGGCCTGCCAGACCTCCAGCCCGGCCTCGACCTGCTCGCCGAATCGGGCATGCTTCCCGGACAGCGATACAGGCACTCCGATCCGTAGTGTCACCTGGTCCTACTGCCCTCGGCGCTCAGGGCCACTCGCCCGACGAACTTCAGGAGCTCACTGGCTGAACCGAGTGTCGCGCTTGAGCCGTTCGGCGCTCTTGTACGTCAATGGAGATGTGAAGATATGGCGAATCGTGCTCCTGCCGGTGCTCCTTCTGGCGCTGATCGCGTCCATGACGCCGGCGCAGGCGGCGGCCGTGCACAAGAAGAAGGTGCTGGTCGAATACAGCAGACAAGGCGGGTTCGCGGGGTTCGACGACCGCGTGATCGTCTACGACGACGGCTGTGTCCGGCTGAGCCGCCGTACCGGGCCGGCCATCGACAAGTGCCTGACCGGCAAGGAGTATCGCAGGCTCGGGACGTACCTCAAGGACCTGAAGATCGGTCCGTCCGAGGCCCAGCCGGCGGGGGCGGACTTCCTCAAGTACACGCTTGTTTATAAGAAGCAGCGCGCCACTCGCTACACGCTGCCGTCCAGCTGGCAGCCGGTGGTGCGGGAGCTGGACAAGATCATGCAGAAGTACTGGGCACCGGACTGAGCGGCCTCTCCATCAAGTGATTGACGGAGAGGTTCGGGTTCACCGCGCTGCCCGCCCTGCTCATGTTGATCAGCCTGCCGTTCGTGGCCTGGTACGGCCGACTCGCGAAGGAGCCCGTGTGAACCCGAAGGGAAGGACCGTCGAGGACCTGCTGGCCGAGGTGGCTCGGCTCAAGGAGCACGACTTACCGGTGCGCGGCGGTCAGGTGACCGCGTACGTCTACGACACCGGCCGGGCCGAGGTCCATGAGGCGGCGGCGCGGGCGTACTTCGAGATGCTCGAGGTGAACTGCCTCGACCCGACCGCGTTTCCCAGCGTGGTCGAGATGGAGCGGCAGGTCGTCGGCGCGGTCGCGGACCTGCTCGGCGGCGGCCACGGCATCTTCACCAGCGGCGGCACGGAGTCGATCATGCTGGCGGTCAAGGCCGCCCGCGACGCCGCCCCCGTGCGGAGCCCGAACCTGGTCCTCCCCGTCACCGCGCACCCCGCCTTCCACAAGGCGGCGCACTACCTCGGCGTCGAGGTCGTCGCCGTGCCCGTGGACCTGGAGACGTACAAGGTGCGGGCCTCGGACGTGGCGGCGGCGATCGACGAGAGCACGATCCTGGTCGTCGCCTCCGCGCCCTCCTACCCCCAGGGAGTGATCGACCCGATCGAGGAGGTCGCCGCCGTGGCCGCGGCGGCGGGCGTGCCGTGCCACGTGGACGCGTGCGTGGGCGGGTGGCTGCTGCCGTGGCTGCGCGAGGCGGGCGCGACGGTGCCGCCGTTCGACCTGTCCGTGCCCGGGGTCACGTCGCTCTCCTGCGACCTGCACAAGTTCGGGTACGCCCCCAAGGGCGCCTCGGTCGTGCTCTTCGCCGATCCCGCGATGCGGCGCAACGCGTACTTCGCCTCGGCCGCGTGGCCCGGTTACACGATCATCAACGCCACCGTGCAGAGCTCGAGGTCGGCCGGCCCGCTCGGCGGCGCCTGGGCGACGTTGCAGGCGCTGGGCAGGGAGGGCTACCTGGAGCTGGGCCGCGCCACGCTGGAGGCGACGATCAGGCTGCGCGAAGGGATCGCGGCGATCCCCGGGCTGCGGGTGCTCGGCGAGCCGGAGTCGTCGCTGGTGGCGTTCGCCGGGGACGAGATCGACGTGTTCGTGCTGGCGGACGAGGCGCGGGCGCGAGGCTGGTTCCTGCAGCCGCAGCTCTCCTACGCGGGCATCCCGGCCAACCTGCACATCACGGTCACCGGGGTGACGCTGGCCGGGGTCGAGGCCATGCTGAAGGTGATCGCCGAGTCGGCCGAGGCCGCCCGGCAGCGGGGTCCCGTCACGCTGCCCCACGGGCTGGTCGAGCTGGTGGCCGGGATGGACCTGGCGGCGCTGGACGACACGACGTTCGCCGAACTGGCCTCGTCCGTCGGCGTGGACCTGCGGCCGGGGGCGGGACAGCCGGAGATGGCGATGGTCAACGCCATCCTCGACGCGCTGCCCGCGTCCAGCAGGGAGGCGGTGCTCGTACGGTTCCTGTCCACCCTCTACAGCGCTATCTGAGCGCCTCCACCGGCTCCATCCTGGCCGCCCGCAGGGCCGGATAAAGTCCGGCCAGCAGGCCCACCGCGGCGCCCGCGACCGGGGCCGCGACCGCCAGCCGCAGGTCCAGGAGAGGCGTCCACTGCTTGGCTGCCGACACCGCGACGACGGTGACGATGCCCACGGCGGCGCCGATCACGCCGCCCGTGAGGCCGATCAGCGTCGACTCCAGCAGGAACTGGGCCGCGATGTGCCGCCTGGCGGCACCGAGCGAGCGGCGCAGGCCGATCTCCGGTACGCGCTCCATCACCGTGACGAGCGTGACGTTCGCGATGCCGACCGCGCCGACGACGAGCGAGACCAGGCCGAGGATCAGGAAGAGCGCGTTGACGTCGTCCTGCGCCTTGTCACGTGCCCTCGTCGGGCTGGGCGGGGCGACCACCTGCAGCATGTCGCCGTTCCCGGGGCTGAGCGCGGTGGGCGCCTGACGGGCGATCAGTTCGGCGGCGCCCAGGCTCGTGTTGACCAGCACCCTGGTGACGTCCCGCAGCCCGAACTGCCTGCCCACGGTGGGCGGCACGAGCACGGCGGTGCTCAGATTGCGCTCGCGGCGCAGGTCGCCCAGGATCCCGATGACCGTGTACGCGTGCTTGCCGATGAAGATCGCCGGTGCCCGGTCGAGCCGGGTGACGCCGAGCAGCCTGGCGGCCTGGTCGCCGATCACCGCCACCCGGTCGTGCCGCCGGATGTGGCCGATGTCGTAGAACCTGCCCCGGACCATCCTGCCGCGCGCCGCCTCTGGCAGCCCGGTCGTCGCTGCCAGCACGGTCAGCGACTGCGTGGTGACCCGTGTCGGGTCCACGATGTCGTTGGAGCGCACGGACACGTTCGCGCCGTCCTTCGACTCGGCCACCGCCGCGGCGGACTCCACGCCGCGCAGCCTGGTCAGCCGGTCGATCGCGTCCCACCCCACGAGCGGCGCGCTCGGCGATTCCGGCACCTCGACCGTGATGGCCGTGGCCACCAGCTCGTCGAAGCGGCCGACGATCTGGTTGCCCGCGGTGGCGGCCACGCCGAGCGTGACGACCAGCGTGGTGATGCCGAGCACCGTCCCGAGGGTGGTGAGCGCCGAGCGCACCGGCCTGGCGAGCATGCCGGCCACCAACTCCCCGATCAGGTCGCGTACGTGCATGTCATTCCTCCACCAGCACGCCGTCGGTGATCCGCACCCGCCGCCCGGCCCGCTCGCTGACCTCCTGCTCGTGCGTGATGACCACGATCGTCAGGCCCTGCCGCCGCAGCTCGTCGAACAGGTCCAGCACCGCCTGCGTGTTGCGGCTGTCGAGGTTGCCCGTGGGCTCGTCGCACAGCAGCAGCGACGGCTCGCCCATGAGGGCCCTGGCGATGGCCGTACGCTGGCGCTCGCCCCCGGACAGCCGGTCGGGCAGGAACCCCGTCCGGTGGCCGAGGCCGACTCGCTCCAGCGCCGCCAGGGCCCGCTCCCGCCTGCCCCCACGCCTCTTCTTCCGGTAGATCTCGGCGAGCATGACGTTCTCCACCACACTGCGGTGGGAGAGCAGGTGGAAGGCCTGGAAGACGAAGCCGATCCGGTCGCCGCGCAACCTGGTCCTGGCCCCGTCGCGCAAGGTCGTGGTCTCCGTGCCGTCCAGCCGGTAGCTGCCCGAGCCGGGCCGGTCGAGCAGGCCCAGCACGTTCAGGAGTGTGGACTTGCCGGAGCCCGACGGGCCCACGATGGCCAGGTAGTCGCCCCTGCCGACCCGGAGCGTGACGCCGTCGAGCGCCCGGACCGGGGGTTGCGCGGGGAACTCCCTGCAGACGTCCACCAGCGAGATCACCGGCTCAGGCACCGCTGACCACCACCCGGTCGCCCTCCTTGAGCGCGCCGGTGACCTCGACGTTCCCGTCGGCGGTCAGGCCCGTACGCACCTCGACCTCCCTGGTCTTGTCGGTGGCGTACTCGACCTGCACTCGCGCCCTGCCGTCCGCCGCGGTGATCACGGCCGCCACGGGCACGACCAGTACCGGCTCTTTGGTCGCCCCCACCGTCACCCGTGCCGTCACCGCGGTCCCCGCCTTGAGCCCCTTCATCGAGGCGGGCGTGAGCAGGACCGGCTGCGCCCCGTCCGCGGGCGCCTCGGCGCCGGGCATCCTGGCCTGGTCGCCGACGGCGGTGAGCGTCGCCTTGTACGTCTTGCCGCTGTCGAGCTCGATGCCCGCCTCCATGCCCACGCGCAGCAGGTCCGACTCCGTTGCCTCGACCGACCCGGTCACCATGAACGCCGAGCTGGTCACCGTGGCGATCTCCTTCTCGACCTGCTGGCCCGGCTTCACCGAGACCTTCTCCACCCGCGCAGGCAGCTTCGGCAGGAACACCACCTCGCCAGGCGGGACCGAGGTCCCGTACGTACGCGCGAACTCGGCCAGCATCTCCTTGGCCGCCGCCACGTCCTTCCCGGCGCCGGCCACCTTGAGCCTGGTGGGGGAGAGCTGCCTGGCCTGGCGCAGCGCCTGCTCGGCCGTGGCCCTGGCCTCCTTCGCGGTACGCACGGCCTTGCGCAGCTCCTCGAGCCGCTTGTCCCTGGCCTGCCGCGCCTCCTCCACGGCCCGGCCGCGCGCCTCCTGTGCCGCCGCCAGGTCGGCCCTGGCGTTCTCGACCCGCATCTCCGGCAGGCTCGTGTCGGTGGAGGCGGTGGGCTGGGGTGTGGCGGCGGCGACCGACGTGGGCGGGTTCCTGGCCGCGGCCAGCTCCTGCTCGGCTTGCGCGAGCTTCTCCTCCGCCGCGCGCACGGCCGCGTCCGCCGCCGCCAGCTTGCTCTCGTCCTCGGGCGTCAGCTCCCGCGACTCGGCCTCCTCGAGCGCCCGCTCGGCCGACGTCAAGTCCGTCTTGGCGTTGGCGAGCCTGATCTTCAGTGGCCGCACGTCACGCCCCTGGTCCAGGTTCTGCCGCTCGGTCGCCAGGGTCTCCTGGGCGGTCTGTACGGCCTTGCGTAACGTGTCGTACTGCTGCCGGTCGGCCAGCGTGGGCTGCTGGGCCTCGTACCCCTTCTTCGTGTACAGCCGGGTGACCGCCGAAATCGTGGCCCGGTCGAACACGGCCGTGGCAGGGGCGCCGTACCCCAGCCGGCGTAGCGCCCGCTGGAGCTGCCGGACGTCGTCCCCCTTGCTGCCGGGGGCGATCGTGCGGTGCATCGGCACGGAACCGCGCAGCGCGAACACCGGGCGGCCGTTGACCTCCATCAGCACCGCGCCCTCCTTCAGCTTGCCCTGGCGCGGCGCCCGGGTGGCCCGCTGGAGCTCGGACGTGCCGCCGACCACTCCGGCCAGGCTGATCGGCAGCGGCGAGCCGTACTCCAGCGTGCCGCTGACCACGACGGTGCTGACCAGCTTGCGGCGCTCGACGGCCGCGGTGACGAGCGAGGGCCTGGGCGCGGCCCGGCGGGCCGCCTCGTCGGCGGGGGAGCGTAACCGCGTGCTCACCGCCCACCCCGCCCCGGCGACGAGCACGACACCGGCGATGACGCCGGCGAGGAGCCTGCGTGGTCTCATTCACATGCCGTACTGCTCGTTGACCCGCTCCCTGATCGCCGACTCCTTCGGGAGGTAGGCGGGGTAGAAGTCCTTGCCGCAGTCCAGGTCGTCGAGCGCCGCCTTGATCTCCTTGGCCAGGTACGGCCTGGCCTGCTCGGGGGTGAGCGTCGGCGCGTAGATCATCGGCACCTCGTCCTCCTTCCGCGGAGGCGCGACGTCGGGCACATCGTCCATTTGCGCCCTGCCCAGCTTGTCCTCCTGGGCGGAGAACTCCTTCCAGCCGCGGCGCTCCATGGCCATCGGCGTGGTGTCCGCGATCGCGTGGCCCTTGCCCTTCAGGCAGGTGGCCATGGCGGCGGCCAGCTCCACGAGCTCGGGGTCGCTGTTGACCGTGGTCCTGACGGCCCGGTTCGAGGCCTCGCCCGCCTGGCTGAGGTAGTCCGTGCCCTGCTTCAGACTCAGGCCGAAGAGCTGGTTGGCCGTCGTGATCTCGCACGACTCCATCGCTTTCCGGTATGCCTGATTCTGCGCCTTGGAGAGCGAGGACTGGATCTTCCAGTTGGGGTTGACTTCGCCAGGGTTGTCGGGCTTGACCTGTGGGCTGCCCATCTCCTTGGGGTAGACGTACATGGCGAAGACCCCGAACCCTTATTTTTCGCGATATTTCCGCATCGCCTGATAATCGCCCGCTGCGCGGCGGCGACCCTCTTCGGTCCCCTGCGGCTGCGGGTACACGTACGGGATGTACTTGAAGCCCTTCTGCTTCATGCAGTCGGCCTTGGCCGCTTCGAACTGATGCTTCTTGTCCTTGGCCGCCGCGCTGGGCGAGGGTGCGGCGGCGGTCTCCGCGGCGCCCCCGCAGCCGCAGAGGACAGCCAAGGCCAGCAACGCAGTAGGCAGCGTCTTCCTCGTCATGGCGAGAGACCATACTCCGTTCAACGGAGCATGGTCAATCCAGGCAGTGTCGCCGGTGTCGGAAGGGCGCGGAGGCGGCACCGAGGGTCAGGACGGCCAGCAGGCCCCAGTAGGCCAGGTGCTGCCTGGTCAGCGCCTCCGCGTGCGTGGTCAGCTCGACGGACGTCACCAGCAGGTAGATGCCCGACGCGAGCGCCCACCGGTGGTCGCGCGCCAGGTAGCAGCCCGCCGCGGCCAGCCCGAACGCCGCTGCCTCCACCGCCAGCCTGCTCAGGCTGAGCGGGAACATCGTGTCCTCCTCCATCCACTGGGGACCCGCCCACGCGACGGCCACGGCCGCCGGCCACCACCACCATGACCGGACCCGCGGCGCCTCCCGCCTTCTCGACGCGAGCACCAGCAGTCCGAGCAGCACCACCGCGTACCTTGATGCCACGGCGAAGGGGCTGCTGTCCGCGAACAGAGCACGCTCGGTGAGGAACGACGGGTCCACCGGCACCACCGTCAGGTCGAACGCCTGCCAGCCACCCGCGACCGCGACCGCCTTCATGCCGGTGACGAAGGCGAGCGGGAACGCCGCCAGCACCCGGCCGCGCAGGATGGCCAGCAGCGCGAGCGCCGACAGCAGCGTCCACAGCGGCATCGCGCCCACGTAGGGGAGTAACGCGGCCAGGTTCGCCGCCGCCACCGCCGTGACGCCCAGGTGCAGGCCGTCCGCCCACGCGCTGCCCGTCGCCTGGTGAGCGATGCGGCTGCGCACGCCGCCCGTGAGCAGCCCCCACGCCTCCCTGAGCACAGGGACCGTCCTGCCGGGGTCGGCCGACTCCAGCAGGAGGTCGAGCAGCTCGTCGCCGTGCGCCGCGCGGTACTTCCTCGGGTATGCGAGCAGCAGCCTGCGATAGCGACGTTCGAGGGCGGTCACGGGCTGTGGCGCGGTGGTGGTCATGTGCTGGGGCGCAGCACGAGCTGGGCGGCCTCGTGCATGCGCCTGGCCTCGGCCTCGACCAGCGCCTGGCCCTCGTCGGTGATCCGGAAGTAGCGCCGGTTGCGGCCGTTGACCATCTCCTCCCTGTCCACGGTGATCACGCCCCGCTCGTTCAGGCGTTCCAGGATGCCGTAGAGGGTGCCGACCGACGGCTGGACCCGGCCGCCGGACAGCTCCTTGATCGACTTGCTTATCGCGTGGCCGTGCAGCGGGCCGGCGCGTAGGGCGGTGAGCACGAAGTACATCGGCTCGCTGACTTCAGAGGTTCCCCTGGGCATGCGCAGACAGTATTCCGTTGAACGAAGCGTCCGCAACGCCGGGTCATCGGGATCGCCTGCCCTTGTCCGCCAGGAACGCGGAGACCCAGGCCAGCGGGGAGTTCCAGTTGATGGTCAGCTCGTTCGTCGCCCACGACTCGATGTCGTCGATGTAGCAGAACTGCGGCTTGCAGCCCTTGAGCAGCCGCTGCGCGAGCGGGTCCTGGATGCCGGAGTTGGGGCCGCCGGACAGCGTGCCGCGCGGCGGGTTGGGCAGCGCGGGGTCGAGCTGGTGCGCGTACCAGCGGCTGTGCTGGTTGTGCGAGGCCACCTCGCCGTAGCCGGTCACGTATGACTGGTTGAGCGCGTTGCGGCCGAGGAGGTAGTCCATGCCCTCGCGCACGGCCGCCCGGTACTTCTCGCGCCCGGTCAGGTCGTAGGCCGTGGCCAGGACGACCATGTTGTTGAGCACCAGGTTGTTCGAGCCCCAGTCGAAGTCCGGTGGGTTGTACGGCAGCCCGTACGGGTGCGCCCGCTGGATCGCCAGGTACTTCTCCGCTCCGTCCACCACGGACTGCCGCACGCGCGCCCGGTCGGGGATGACGTTGGGCACGGTCGCCAGATCGAGGCGGCCGAGCTGGGCGGTGTTGCCCCAGTCGAAGCCCCTGTCGCGCCAGATGTCGCCGGTGTGGTGCGGCGAGGCCAGCAGGAAGTCCTTGAACTCCTTCCCGCCCGTTGTGATGAACAGCTCCGCCGCCGCCCAGTAGAACTCGTCGCTCACGTCGCCGTCGCTGTAGGTGCCGCCGCCGTTGCCGTCGTTCGGGTCGGCGTACTTCGCCGGGTTGGCCTTGGCGGCCGCCCACGCCCTGCGGGCCGCCTTGAGGTTCCTGGCGGCGAACGCCGGGTCGTACCGGGCGAACAGCCTGGCGGCCTGCGCCGCCGTCGCCGCCAGGTTGAGGGTGGCGGCCGTCGATGGCGGGTGCAGCTCGCGCGGCTGCGGGTCCAGGTGGGGCAGCAGCGGCAGGCCCGTCCAGTTCTGGTCGTGGATCTTGTGATGGACCATCCCCGCGAGCGGCTTGCCCTCCGGCACCTGCATACTCAGCAGGAACTCCATCTCCCAGCGGGCCTCGTCCAGGATGTCCGGCCGGCCGTTGCCGCTCTCCGGGATGTTCAGCTGGCCGTCCTTGAAGGCCTCCTTGTTCCGTTCGTACGCGGCCATGAGCTGGTAGACGGAGATGCCGCCGTTGACGACGTACTTGCCGTGATCGCCGGCGTCGTACCAGCCGCCCTTGACGTCGAGCGAGTAGTCGCAGACGCCGGGCTGGCATGGGACGCTCACGTCGCCCTGGTTCGGCGCCACGCCGGCATGCCCGGCGGGCCTGCCGTAGCCGGGCCGAAGGCTGTCCAGGATCTCGATGCCGCTGCGCTGGGTGTAGTAGAACTTCAGCGCGTCCGCGGGCAGCTGGTCGTAGATGTCGGCGGCGATGTCGAACGGCCTGCTCGTCTCGTCGTCGGCCGTCAGCGTGTAGCCCCTGCCCGATTTGAGGTAGTAGCTGAAGTCGAGCGTGTGCACGTTCTGGCCGGAGCTGGTGTCCACGCCTCTGGGAGTGGTCCTGCCCTTGGCGACCGTCTGCTTGGCGGCGTTCTTGAGCTCCCAGTCGAGGGCCGTGGTCGCGGCGGTGACCACGGTGGCCTTCTTGGGGCCCTGGGGGAGGTAGCCGACCATGTTCACGCGAACGCGGGGTCCCGTGTCCGGCTCGTACGTCTCCGGCTCCGCGCCGCCCTTGAGAGACACGTTGTCCATGCAGAACCTCCACGGCTCGTCGCTGCCGCCCAGTTGGAAGGCGACCTGGGCGTTGGGCAGCGACACGGGAGCGGTGAACGTGTAGGAGTAGTCGTTGCCCGAGACGCTCAGCTCGGGGTTGGCCGACAGGTACTGCGTCCACGGGTCCACGGGGAGCTGGATCAGCGCCTTGCCGACCTTGGCGGGGCTCGCCGAGGCGCTGAACCGGTACGCGTACGTCTCGCCCGCCACCAGCGGGATGTCGTTCTGGCCGATGATGACGTCCCAGGGGTTGGCGGTGCCGCCGGGGATGTCGGCGCAGAGGCGGCCGCCGTCGACCGCGAGGGTGAGGTTGCCGGTGCTCCACCAGGGGGCGGTGCCGGCGTCGAAGGTGCCGTTGACGATCTGCTCGGGTCCCTCGTCCGCCTGCGCCGTTGCGGCGGGGGACAGGGCGACCATGGTGAGGAGGGCCAGTATGGCGGCCCGGCTTCGGGTCATGGAGGTCCTTCGGGGGGTGGGAGCGCTCCCAAAATCTGGAGCTATCTGATCCTCCTGTCCTGCCGCCGCCTCGTCAACGGCCAGCGCACCATCGATCCCGCGACGTTGTGAAACTTTCCACCGGCTCTCAAGCGGCATGACGCAATGTGTATAAGTGGCCATTTTTAGCGTTGATCTCGGGTGGGAATGGGTATCAGGGCGGCGATATAGGACGGGCGTGACACGATGACAGAATCCTGGACGATGCGGCCGGTTATCCGCCGCGCGACGGCCGACGACGCGGGGCAGGTGGCGGAGCTCATCGCGACCGCGTTCTCCGGGCTGAGGTCGGTGCACTACCTCGTGCCCGTACGCAGGGATCGCCACCGGGTGATGACCGCCAACATCCGGATCCTCGTCGACCACGCAGTCGAGCACGGCGAGATCCACCTCGTCGACGACGGGCCCGCGGTCGCGGTCTGGTTCCCCTGCACCGCGCCGCTGCCCGAGCCGCCCGACTACGACCGCCGGCTGGTCGCGGCCACGGGCCCGTGGATCGAGCGCTTCCGGGCGCTCGACGCGCTGTTCGCGGCGAACCATCCCGCGGAGCCGTACCACTACCTGGCCTTCCTGGCGGTCCACCCGGGCCGCCAGAGCCAGGGGCTCGGCTCGGCGCTGCTGCGTCACCACCACGCCCGGCTGGGTGGCGTGCCCGCGTACCTGGAGGCCAGCGACCCGCGCAACCGCGACCTGTACGCGCGCCACGGCTACCAGGCGCGTGAGCCGTTCGCGCTGCCGGACGGGACCCTGTACTGGCCGATGTTGCGGCCCGCGGACGGGAACTAGCCCCGCCGCGCGACGCGGCGGGGCCTTCGTGGCGACCTACTGACGGGTCAGCCGGAGCGTGACTGTGTACGTGTACGCCGTCTCGTCGGTCCCCGTGATGATGGTCGGGTCGTCGGCGTGCTGGCCGGCGGAGAGACCCTTGCAGGTGGACTCGTGCGCCGTCGCCGAGCCGAGGGGGTCGCCGTCGGAGACGAAGGGCGGGGTGACCTCGCGCAGGCCGAAGAGCTTGTTGCCGCTGCCCACGACGAGGAGCGTGGTCGGGTTGCCGAAGGCGGTGGCGTACGCGGTGTCACCGCTCTTCATGACGTGGTACTTGTCGCCGAACTTCGGGAACAGGTTCCCGTCCACCTTGAAGCGGAGCTCGTCCTTCCCGTCCCGCTCTGCCACGTTGTTGGCCACGATCTTGTAGAGGTCCACGCGGCACGACGCGGCCGTGGCGTGCGCGGGCGTCACGGCCAGCACCGCCGGTGCGGCGAGGCCGGCTGCCAGCGCGAGCCCGGCGATCAGCTTGTGAGAGCGCATGCTGTCTCCTTGATGTCGGTACGTCTCGCGGCCCTCGCGAAACGTGGCATCAGGCTGGGGCAGGCATCGTGAGCGCATCGTTAGAGCCCAGGTCAGTAGCGCACGGCACGCTCCATCCGCGCCTTTTTCCACAGCGGGCCGGCAGGTTCGCGCCTACCTTCTGCGTCCATGGGAGACTCACTGACCCTGCTCATGCTGGGCACGCCGGACATGGCCGTCGGAGGGGCGCCCGTGGGCATCCGCTCCGCCAAGACCCGGGCGCTGCTCTGCTACCTGGCCGCCGCGCCGGGCCCGCGCCCGCGCGCCGAGCTGGCCGGGCTGCTGTGGGGTGAGCGTCCCGACGCCAACGCACGGGGCAGCCTGCGGCTCTCGCTGTCGGAGTTGCGCAAGGAGGTGGGCGGCTGGCTGGACATCACCCGCGACCACGTGGGCTTCCGCGCCGACCACGCCTGCTTCGTGGACCACCGTCGTCTCACCCAGGCGCCGACGGTGGCGGAGGCGCTGCGGCTGTGGCGCGGCGACTTCCTGGACGGCGTCTCGTTCGGCGACGCCCCGGCCTTCGCCGACTGGCTGGAGTCGGAGCGCCGACGGGTGCGGCTGCTGCTGCGGGGACTGCTCGTCCGCTCGGATGCCTGCCCCTCCGACGACGTGGTACGGCTGGCGCGCATCGTGGCCGGGCTCGATCCGTACGACGAGGAGGCGCATCGGCTGCTGATGAGGGCACTGGCCGGGGCGGGCAACCGGGCGGCGGCCCTGACCTGCTACGACGAGCTGCGCCGGCGGCTGTCCGCCGAGCTGGGCGTCGAACCCGCGCCGGAGACCCTGGAGGTCAGGCGGCGGCTCGCGCCCAGGGCGTCGCACACCCCGCGCGCGGCCCTGCCCGTGCCCGGCACGGAGCTGATCGGCAGGCAGGACGACGTCCGGCACCTGCGCGCGCTGATGGCCCGCGAGCGCC